>JANJTI010000317.1 GCA_024711185.1 Brevundimonas sp.
AGGGCAGATTCATCACCTTCGAGGGCGGGGAGGGGACAGGCAAGTCGACCCAGGTGGCGCGGCTGGTCGATCGCCTGCGCGCGCGCGAGCTCGAGGTGCTGCAGACCCGCGAGCCCGGCGGCTCGGACGGCGCCGAGGAGATCCGCAACCTCGCCCTCAACGGCGACGCCGGCCGCTGGTCGCCGATGACCGAGACCCTGCTGATGTTCGCTGCGCGATCGGATCATCTGGAGCGCACCATCCGCCCCGCGCTCGAGGCGGGCCGCTGGGTGGTGTGCGACCGCTTCGCCGACTCCAGCCGCGCCTACCAGGGGGCCGGGGGCGGCGTCCCGGCCGGCTTCATCGAGACGCTCGACACGGCCGTCGTCGGCGCGACCCAACCCGACCTCACCCTCGTCTTCGACCTGCCGGTCGAGGTCGGGCTGGAGCGCGCCTTCGGTCGCGGCCTGTTCGAGACGCGGTTCGAGTCCAAGGGCCTGGCCTTCCACGAGCGCCTGCGGAAGGGCTTTCGCGAGATCGCGGCGGCCCATCCGGGGCGTTGCGTGGTCATCGACGCCGACGGCGATCTGGACACGGTGACCGACCGCGTCTGGGCCGCCGTCGAGGACCGCCTGCTGTGAGCGAACATCCGCGCGACCGGTTCGACCTCATCCCGGACGCGGCCGCCGAGGCCGCCTTCCTCGACGCCCGGCGCAAGGGGCGTCTGCACCACGCCTGGCTGCTTTGCGGGGTCGAGGGATCCGGCAAGTCCACCTTCGCCTACCGCGCCGCCCGGCGGCTGCTGGGCGCCGCGCCCGATCCGTCCCGCGGCCTGCTCGGGACCAGCCCGTCCGATCCGGTGGCGCGGCTGATTTCCGCCCAGGCCCATCCCGACCTGCTGGTGCTGGAGCGCGCCGTCGAGGGGGGCAAGACGAAGAAGTCGATCTCGGTCGACCAGGCGCGCGAACTGCCGGAGTTCTTCTCCAAGAGTCCCTCCCAGGCCCAGGCCCGGGTCGCCATCATCGATGCGGCCGACGACCTGAATCTCAATGCGGCCAACGCCTTGCTGAAGGTTCTTGAGGAGCCGCCGGAGCGCGGGGTGCTGTTCCTCGTCACCCACGCGCCGGGCCGGCTGCTGGCCACCATCCGCTCTCGCTGCCGCCGCCTGGCCTTTCCGGTCTGGCCGGTCCATGCGCTGGAAGAGCTGGTGCGCGATCGCACCGGCGTATCTTCGGCCGAGGCGTCCCGCATCGCCGCCATGGCCGCCGGCTCGCCCGGGCAGGCGTTGGCGCTGGCCTCGGGCGCGACGCTGGAGGCCGACCAGCTGGCCCAGGCCTGGGTGGCCGCCGACAGCCTGGATCGCGCGGAGGCCATGGCCGTGGCCGACAAATTCCGGGGCGCCGAGGGGCAGGCGCGGTTCGAGGTGCTGATGGACCGCCTGATCGCGGCGGTGAAGGTGCGGGCGCTGGAGGAGGGGGCGGCCGGCGCGCGCTGGGCCGAACTGTGGAGCCGACTGTCCGAACTGCCCGACCGGACCGCCGCCATCAACCTCGACCGCGCCGACGTGCTGGCCGGGGCCCTGGCCGACCTGCAGCGCACCAAGGCGGCCCGCGGATGATCATCGACAGCCACGTCAATCTGCACGCCTCCCAGTTCGACGAGGACCGTGACGCCGTCATCGACCGGGCCCGCGCGGCCGGGGTCGGGCTGATGGTCGAGATCTCCGACCGGCTGGCCAGCTTCGAGGCGACGCATGGCCTCGCCATGGCCCACGACGACATCTGGGCCACCGTGGGGGTCCATCCGCACGAGGCCCGGCATTACGAGGACCTCTCCGCCGACCGGCTGGTCGAGCTGGCGGCGCGTCCGAAGGTGGTCGGCGTCGGCGAGTGCGGGCTGGATTTCCACTACGACCTCAGTCCCCGCGACATCCAGGCGGCGGTGTTCCGCCAGCACATCGAGGCCGCGCGCCGCACCGGCCTGCCGCTGGTCGTGCACACCCGCGAGGCCGACGCGGTCATGGCCGACATCCTGGCCGAGGAGCAGGCGCGGGGGCCGTTCCGCTTCCTCATGCATTGCTACACGTCAGGTCCGGAACTGGCGGAAAAGGCGGCACAACTGGGAGCTTGGTTCTCCGTCTCCGGCATCGCCACCTTCAAGGCTGCGGCCGAGGTGCGCGAGATCGTCGCCGCCATGCCGGCGGACCGCATCATCGTCGAGACCGACTGCCCCTACCTCGCCCCCGTGCCCCACCGCGGACGACGCAACGAGCCGGCGTATGTGACCCACGTCCTCGACAAGCTGGCGGAGATCCGCGGCTGGAGCCGCGAGGAGGCCGAGGCCCGGACCACCGACGCCTTCTTCGCCCTGTTCGACCGCATCCCCCGGCCGGCCGGCGCATGAGCGGCGCGGCGGGCGAGCTGGAGGTCGTCATCCTCGGCTGCGGCTCGTCGGGCGGGGTGCCCCGCGGCGACGGCGACTGGGGCCTGTGCGACCCGGCCGAGCCGAAGAACCGCCGTCTGCGCTGCTCCCTGCTGGTCCGCCGCCACGGTCCCGGCGGCGTCACCAGCGTGCTGGTCGACACCTCGCCCGACCTGCGTGAGCAGATGCTGGCGGCGGAGGTTCGCCACGTCGACGCCGTGCTCTACACCCACGACCACGCCGACCAGACGCACGGTCTCGACGACCTGCGCGTCTTCGCCCTGCACGCCCGTCGGCGCATCCCCGCCTTCATGGACGGCGCCACGCACGCCGCCCTGACGCGGCGCTTCGGCTACATCTTCGAGAGCGTCAACGGCTATCCGGCCATCCTCGAAGCCCGCCGTCTGCCGGCCCATGGCGAGCCGTGGGCCGTGGAGGGGGCCGGCGGCCCCGTCCGCGTCGTCACCTTCGACCAGGGCCATGGACCCATCCGTTCGGTCGGCTACCGCTTCGGCGCCGTCGCCTATTCCCCGGATGTCTCCGACCTGGACGAGGCGGCGGTGCGAGGCTGCGACCTCTGGATCGTCGACGCCCTGCGCTGGACGCCGCATCCAACCCACGCCCACCTCGACCGCACGCTGGACTGGATCGCCCGCGCGGGCGTGAAGCGGGCGGTGTTGACCAACCTGCATCTCGACATGGATTACAGCGCCTTGTCGGCTATTCTTCCGCCGAACGTCGAGGCCGCCTGGGACGGCTGGACGGCCCGGCCCTGATCTCT
>JANJTI010000332.1 GCA_024711185.1 Brevundimonas sp.
CCTTCGCCGCCGCCGTCGCCATCGTGCTGGGGCTCGCGGCCGTTCCCGGCGCCGGTGAGACCTCGGCGCTGGCCGGCGCCGCCGCCGCCGGCGGCATGCTGGTGCTGTTCTCGGCGCGGGTCCGGTCTCCGGAGGCGCTGATCCTGTTCGGCGTGGCCCTCTCCAGCTTCGCGGGCGCCGCCACCGCCCTGATCTTCAACCTGTCGCCGTCGCCGATCGCCAGCGCCGAGGTCATGGGCTGGCTCCTCGGCTCGGTGCAGAACCGCAGCTGGATCGACGTCGCCTGGGTCGCCCCGGCCGCGCTGTTCGCCGCCGGTCTCGCCCGTCTCGCGGCGCCCGGCCTGCGCATGCTCAGCCTCGGCGAGGAGACGGCCCGCACCTCCGGCCTGCCGATGGGACGGCTTCGCGTCCTCGCCCTGCTCGGGACTTCTCTCGCCGCGGGCGCCGCCGTGGCCGTGGCGGGGGTGATCGGCTTCGTCGGCCTCGCCGCGCCACATCTGGTGCGCAGCGCCGTACGCGGCGATCCGGGCCGTCTGCTGTGGCCCTCGGCCCTGGCCGGCGCCCTGATGCTGGTCGTCGCAGACCTGCTGGCGCGCATCGTTCCCACCGACCAGGAGCTCAAGCTCGGCGTCTTCACCGCCCTCGTCGGCGCCCCCCTGTTCGCACTGATCGCGTGGCGGGCGGCGCGGGAGTGGCGGCTGTGAGCGCCCTGCAGCTGATCGCGGCCACGGCCCGGCTGGGCGGGCGGGCCGTGCTCGACGGCGTCGGCCTCGCGGTCGCGCCCGGCGAGGTGGTGGCCCTGGTCGGCCCCAACGGCGCCGGCAAGTCCAGCGTCATCCGGGCCCTCGCCGGCCTCCTGCCGGTGACCGGCGGCGCGGCGCGGCTGGCGGGAGCCGACGTCGCCGCCCTGTCGCCGCGCCAGCGCGCCGCCCGCGTCGCCTACCTGCCCCAGGAACGGCGCATCGCGTGGAATCTGCCGGCGCTGGAAGTCGCCGCCCTCGGCGCCCCCTTCCTCGCCGGCGCGGAAGCCGCCGCCGCCGCGCACCGGGCGCTCTCCCAGGTCGAAGCCGCGCACCTTGCCGATCGGGGCGTGGCCGAGATGTCCGGGGGCGAGCGCGCTCGCGTCCTGCTGGCCCGGGCGCTGGCCGCCGACGCGGCCGCCCTCATGGCCGACGAGCCGATCGCCGGTCTCGATCCGGACGCCCAGCTGATGGTGCTGGATCTGCTCCGCGCCCGGGCCCGGAGCGGGCAGGCGGTGCTGGTCAGTCTGCATGACCTGACCCTCGCCGCCCGGCATGCCGACCGCGTCGTGGTGCTCGACGGCGGGCGGGTGGCGGCCGAGGGAGCGCCGCTGTCCGCGCTGACGCCCGAAGTCTTGGCGCGGGTCTTCGCCCTTTCCGGCCGCTGGATCGAAACGCCCGAGGGACCGCTGCTCTCCGGCGTCCGCTACTCCGACGGATCGCCCGCCGGGGCCCGGAGGTCGGGCTCGCCCTCGAACCCGGTATAGGGCCGGGGCCCCTGGGCGGCGCCCAGCCGCAGGTCCTGCGACAGCGTCAGCGGCGCCGAACCGCCGTTCAGCCGGGCCTTGTAGATGCTCAGGTTCTCCATCACCCGCATCATGTAGTTGCGGGTCTCGGTGAAGGGCGCGCACTCGATGAAGTCGACCGGATCGGTCTGGCCGCCCCGCGGATCGCCGCAGCGCGAGATCCACTGCGGCGGACGCGCCGGCCCGGCGTTGTAGCCGACCGTGGT
Organism: Brevundimonas sp.; assembly: GCA_024711185.1. Lineage (GTDB taxonomy): Bacteria > Pseudomonadota > Alphaproteobacteria > Caulobacterales > Caulobacteraceae > Brevundimonas. The sequence continues at coordinate 1,753 of JANJTI010000332.1, forward strand.
CAGCAGCATCGAACCGCCGAAGCGGCCCATCAGTTCGCCGAGGTGATAGCTGCCCAGCGTCATGTTGTAGTCGGGCTCCCACAGCCGCTCGGCGGACCAGGGCATGCCGAGGCGGCGGGCCACGCCGGCCGCGGTCGACGGCAGGAACTGCATCATGCCGCGCGCGTCGGCGCTGGAGCGGGCGCGCGGATCGAAGCTCGACTCCTGCCGGGTGATGGCGAGGGTGAAGGGCAGGGGGGCCGCGCCCGCCACCGCGGGCGGAACGCGCACGGGGTACTGCCGCTCCGGCATCAGGAAGCCGCGCTGGCTGGCGGCCCGGCCGATCATCATGGCGGTGAAGCCCTCGCCATAGCCGCGCGCCGCGTCCATCAGCAGGGCCAGCTGCTCCGGCCCCGGCAGGTCGTCGTCCAGCTGGTAGGCGAACACCCGGAACAGGCTGGCTTCGCCTGTCTCGCCGAGGATGCGCAGGGCGCGGACCCGTTCGTTCGCCTCGAAGGCGGCGCGGTCGGCGGCCGACGGAACCGGCTCCGGCGGCAGCGTCAACGTCGTGATCCCGGCCTTCTCGGCCGCCAGCTGGCCGTAGAAGCTCTGGATATGCACGGCGCCGGCCCGGTAGTGATCCACCGCCGCCGGCGTATTCCCGCGCGCCTCCGCCGCCCGGCCCAGCCAGTAGAGGGCCCGCCCCTGGGTGATCGGCGTCGACGAGGCCTGGCGGAGAACTTCGAAATGCCCCGCCGCGCGCGCCGGGTCGTTCAGCTTCACCAGCGCCACCCAGCCGGCGAAGAACTCCGCGTCGACCTTGCGCTCGCCCGACAGGAAGCCGTGGCCGGCCATGGCGTCGTAGGCCGCCTGCCAGTTGCGGCGCTCCAGCGCGTCGAGGAAGTAGTTGCGCCGTTCCGACCACAGGGTGTTCTGCGCCTCGGTCGAAGACGTCCCCGCCGGCGGGAGGGCCGACAGCAGGGCGAAGCCCTCGGATTGCCGGCCCGCCGACCGCAGGATGCGGACACGCTCCAGGGCCACGGCCGGATCGCGCGCCTGCGCCGGCGTCAGGCCGGCGACCACGGCGTCGGGACTGTAGGCGGTGCGCAGCGCCATGGCCGCCTCCGCCACCGCCCGGCGACCGGGCGAAACCAGCTGCGTCATGGCCCGCGTCGCCGGTCCGTGCGGCCCCGGCAGCAGCAGGTTCAGGCGCGTCTCGTGGTCGGCCGTGGTCAGCGCCGCGCCCCATCGCGCCAGGATCCGGTTCTGGCTGGCCTCCTCGAACGAGCGCGTCGTCCACCACTCGCGGATCAGGCGTCGCGCCTCGTCGCCCCGGCCGCGCTGCTCCAGCGCGTCGGCGAGGGCGATGGCGCCCTCCACCGTGGTCGGCGACGAGCGGGCGAACAGCGCCAGCGCCGCGTCGGGGCCGGCGTAGCCGCGCTCCAGCGCCTTCTCGACGGCGGCGCGGCGGCTCTCGGCCCGCGGCCAGCCGGCGAAACGGGCCTCGACGTCGGCCAGCTCCGACCACGACATCCGCTCGGCGGAGGTGTCGAGCAGGGCCCATTCGACCAGCTTGCGCGCGGCCGGATCGCCAATGCGGGCCATCGCCGCCCGCGTGCCCGTCACGTCGCGGGCCCGGGCCAGGGTCAGGGCCTCGCGGAACAGGGCGGCGTCCTGGTCGCCCAGCACGCGCGGCTGATTCCCCACCGGACCCTGGGCGACCGAGGCGTAGGGGACCTGGGGTGCAACCAGGCTTTCCGGCGCGGGGGCGAAGAGGGCCAGCGCGGCCGCGAGACTGGTTCCGATCATGCCGTGTGCGATCCCCATTACGTCCTGTTGCGGTCGGCCTGTCGGCGACCTACCCTTTGCGGTCCGTCCGGCGACCGCCGCCCAACCTTCCGTCCAGGATCATCGTTCCCATGACCGCCCCCTTGTTCAAGGGCGTGATCACCGCCCTGATCACACCACTTCGTGACGGAAAGGTGGACGAGGCCGCCTTCCGCGCCCTGGTCGAACGCCAGATCGCGGCCGGGGTTCATGGTCTCGTGCCGATGGGCACGACCGGCGAGAGCGCGACCCTGCACCCGGACGAGCACCGCCGCGTCGTCGAGCTCTGCGTCGAGATCGCCGCCGGGCGGGTGCGGGTCATCGCCGGCGCCGGCGCCTCGGCCACCGACAAGGCCATCGACCTGGTGCGTCACGCCAAGGCCGTCGGGGCCGACGGGGCGCTGGTGGTCACCCCCTACTACAACCGCCCGTCCCAGGCCGGTCTCGCCGCCCACTTCGAGGCCATCGCCGAGGCGGTCCAGCTGCCGGTCCTGCTGTACAACGTGCCCGGGCGCACCGGCGTGGACCTGGCCAACGAGACCGTGGCGCGGCTGGCCGTGCATCCCAACATCGTCGGCATCAAGGACGCCACCGGCGACCTGTCGCGCGTCAGCTGGATGCGCGCCAACATCGTCGGCCAGCAATTCGACCTGATCTCGGGCGACGACCCCAGCTACCTCGGCTACCACGCCCAGGGCGGCGTCGGCGTCATCTCGGTCACCTCCAACGTCGCGCCCGAGGCGATGGTCGCCCTGCACGAGGCCGCCGCCGCCGGCGACTACGCCACGGCCCGCGACTGGCAGGACCGCCTGATCGGCCTCCACAAGGGCCTGTTCCTCGACAGCTCTCCGTCGCCGGCCAAGTATGCCCTGTCGCGGCTCGGCCTGTGCAGCGAGGAGGTGCGCCTGCCGCTGGTCCCGACCTCGGATGCCGTGAAACCGGCCATCGACAGCGCCATCGCCGACGCGGGCCTGGGCTGATGGCGTCGGACAAGCCGAAGACGAAGGTGATCGCCGAGAACCGGCGCGCGCGCTTCGACTACTTCCTCGAGGATTTCACCGAGGCGGGGATTCAGCTGCTCGGCACCGAGATCAAGGCCCTGCGCGACGGACGGGCCAACATCGCCGAATCCTACGTCGCCCCCGAGGGCCGCGAACTGGTGCTGATCAACGCCGACATCCCGCCTTACAAGCAGGCCAACCGCTTCAATCACGAGCCGCGCCGGCACCGGAAGCTGCTGCTCCACCGCCGTCAGATCGACCGCATGATCGGCGCGGTCCAGCGCGAGGGCCGGACCATCGTGCCGGTGAAGCTCTACCTGAACGAGGCCGGCAAGGCGAAGATCGAGATCGCCCTGGCCAAGGGCAAGAAGGTTCACGACAAGCGTGAAGCCTCGGCCGAGCGCGACTGGCAGCGCGACAAGGCGCGCCTCCTCAAGGAACGCGGCTGATCAGCCCTGCAGCGGCTGCGCCTCGAGAACACCCGGCGGCGGGGCGGACACATAGGCGTCCATTCCGCCGAGGGATGGCTGGGTGAACTGCTGCACCAGCGTCCCGCTCGCCGCGATCAGCGCGGCTCCGACCAGCGCCAGCAGCGCGATCCTTCTCTCCCGGGGCGAGAACGCCCCGTTACCCCTGTGCATGACAGCCTCCAAAGCTGTCGGGTCAACGCCCCGGACGAGGCGTCGTTCCGGCCCCTGCAGGCTACACCCGATCGCCTCCGAATCGCGTGTCGCGCGAGCCACATCCCCGATGGATCGAACGCCGTTGTTCAGTCGTCCAGCAAGGCGCGCGCGCGGAGGAACACGGCTTCGAACATCCCGGCGGTGAGCCGACCGGTGTTCGTGTTCAGCCGCGAGCAGTGGTAGCTGTTCAGCAGCACATAGGGCCCGACCCGCCCCTCGGCCCCATGACCCGCCGGCATCGCCGAGGCCGGGCGCCCGAGCGCCCGCAACACGTTCCGGCGCGACACGTCGCCGAGGGTCACGATCACCTTCAGCCGGGGCAGGGCCTCCAGCCGCGCCTGCAGGAAAGGACGGCAGGTCGCCTCCTCGACCGGCAATGGCTTGTTGCCGGGCGGGGCGCAGCGCACGGCGTTGGTGATCATACAGTCGACCAGCACCAGCGAGTCGTTACCATCAGGATCGTAGCCGCCGCGCGCGAAGCCGGTGCGCTGCAGGGTTTCGTAGAGCAGCCAGCCGGCGTGGTCGCCGGTGAACGGGCGGCCCGTCCGGTTGGCGCCCGTGCGGCCCGGCGCCAGCCCGGCCACCAGCAGCCGCGCCTGCGGATCGCCAAACGAAGCCACGGCGCCGTTGAACCAGCCCGGCGTGCGCTGCTCGTTCTCGCGCCGGTACTCGACCAGCCGCGGACATAGCGGGCAATCGCGCGGCGCTTCGGGTGGCGCAGCGCTCACGATCGCTCATCCCGCGGCAGCCCGACGCCGCCTGTGGTCCGCGGCCGTCCGATCTCCTGCAGCAGCTCCTGCAACTCCACGAAATCGTCCGCCTGGCGGCGCAGTTCGTCGGCGATTTGCGGCGGCTGGCTCTTCAGGGTCGAGACCACGGTGACGCGAACGCCCTTCGCCTGCACCGCCTGCACCAGCCGTCGGAAGTCGCCATCCCCAGAGAACAGCACCGCGTGGTCCAGCCGCGGGGCCAGTTCCAGCATGTCCACGGCGATCTCGATATCCATATTGCCCTTGGTGCGTGACCGTCCCTCGGCGTCGGTGAACCGTTTCACCGGCTTGGTCACGACCGAAAATCCATTGTAGTCGAGCCAGTCGACGAGGGGCTTCAGCGGCGAGAACTCTTCGCCCTCGACCACGGCCGTGTAGTAATAGGCGCGGACCAGACGACCCTCGGCCCGGTAGAGGTCGAGCAGCTTGCGAAAGTCGAGATCGGCGTTGAGGGCGCGGGCCGCGGAGTAGAGATTGGCTCCGTCGACGAAGAGGGCGACCCGTTCGCCAGGAACAGACGTCATGGAAAAGGGCTCCGAAAAATCCGAGGCGGTCCGGCCGGACGTCGGAATAGACGCCGACCTCGATCTGGACTCCGCCGTCATCGTCGCGCTGGGCTGCAATGACAAGGGGGCGTGGGCCGACTGCCGCGAGGCGCTGGAGGCGGCGCTCGCCCGGTTTCGCTGCGAGGGGATCGATGTCGTGGCCCGATCCTCCTGGTGGCGTTCGGCCGCCTGGCCAGATCCCGACGATCCGCCCTTCCTGAATGGGGTCGTGATCGTGCGCACCGAACTGGGTCCGCACGAGCTGATGGCCGCGCTGGGCCGTATCGAGGAAGCCTTCGGCCGCCAGCGCACCCGCCTGAACGCGCCGCGCACCCTCGACCTCGACCTGATCGCCTATGGGCGCATGAGCGGCGATCTCGACGGTCTGATCCTGCCGCACCCCCGCGCGGCCGAACGGTTGTTCGTCATGGGCCCGTTGGCGGAAATCACGCCGGAATGGGAGCATCCGGCGGGAGGATCCGCGGGGCAACTTGCGCGGAAGGCAAGGGTCGGCAGCGACGCGGCGCCGCTATGAGCGCTCTGGCTGCGATCCTGAGCGCCGCGCTTGCCCAGGACGCGGCGCCACGCGATCCGCGGGAATGGGCGTCGCCGGATCCGAATGTGCGATTCGCCGAAGGCAGCGCGCTCACCGACGTTCCACCCCGGGGGCGATGGTCGGGCCGTGCCAGTGTGCATGTCCGATGCGTTGTCGCGGCGGATGGTCAACTCCGGGAGTGCGAGGTCGTTCGGGAGACTCCGCGGGGAGCCATCTCGCCGCGGGACGCGCGACGAGCGTTCCGCAATGCGCGGCTTGAGATGACCGAGGACGGACCGCAGCCGGGCGACGCCGTGACGTTCGAGATCGTGGTGACCCAGCGACTGGCCTTCCGCTGACGCCTCATTCCCGCCCATGCGGCGTTGCACAATCGGCTGCAAATCTCTATTTTCCGCGGTTCTCCCCCGCCGCCCGAGGATTTTCATGGCTCGCGTCACTGTCGAAGACTGCATCGAGAAGGTGCCGAACCGTTTCGGTCTGGTCCTGCTGGCCGGTCACCGCGCCCGCAATATCGCCAACGGCGCGCCGCTGACGCTCGACCGCGACAACGACAAGAACCCGGTCGTGGCCCTCCGCGAACTGGCCGAGGACACCGTCACGCCGGCGGACCTGCAGGAAAACATCATCACCACCCTGCAACGCGTCGACGAGCGCACCGAAGCCGAGGACGAGGCCGAGACCGTCGCCCTGCTGGCCGAGCCGCAGCACATGAACATGGCCGAGGCCGAGCTGATCCGCGCGCTGCAGAGCGACCGCGACGGCGGGCAGGAGGAGCGGTACTGACGGCGGACCCCGCCAGCGGTGTCACCATCCTGCCGGCGCGACAGCCCGCGCCGACCCCCAAAGCTGCCAACCTGAACGAGCCGGACGGCGCTGCGCCGCCGCCGGCCGCGCCCGAACACGCGGGGCGCAGCAAGGTCCTGCGCCAGTTCGAACTGGTCGAGGCCGTCAAGGCCTACGATCCGACCGCCGACGAGGCCCTTCTCAACCGGGCCTATGTCTATGCGATGAAGATGCACGGCTCGCAGCTGCGGGCCTCGGGCGATCCCTATTTCGCCCATCCGATCCAGGTCGCCGGCATCCTGACCGACTACCGGCTCGATACGGCGACCATCGTCACCGCCCTGTTGCACGACGTCGTCGAGGACACCTCGGCGACCCGCGACGACATCGCCGACATGTTCGGCGAGGAGGTCGCCCAGCTGGTCGAGGGCGTCACCAAGCTCTCCCGGCTGGAGTTGCAGGCCGAGCACACGCGCCAGGCCGAGAACCTGCGCAAGTTCATTCTCGCCATCTCGAAGGACGTGCGGGTCCTGCTGGTCAAGCTGGCCGACCGCCTGCACAACATGCGCACCCTGCGCTACGTCAAGCCGGAGAAGCGCGAGCGCATCTCGCGCGAGACGCTGGAAGTCTACGCGCCGCTGGGCCGCTCGATCGGCATCCACTCGATCGCCTCCGAGCTTGAGGAGCTGGCCTTCGAGCACCTCAACCCCACGGCCCGCACCGCCATCGAGCGACGGCTCGAGGCGCTGAAGCTCGAGCACGGCCGCGCCATCGGCGGGGTGTCGCGCGAGATCGAGCGGGTGCTGGAGGAGGCGGGCGTCAAGGCCCGGGTGCTGGGCCGCGAGAAGACGCCCTATTCGATCTGGCGCAAGCTGCAGCGCAAGTCCGTCGGCTTCTCGTCCCTGTCCGACATCTACGGCTTCCGCGTCATCGTCGAGGCCGAGGACGACTGCTACCGCGCCCTCGGGGTCATCCACCGCGCCTGGCCCGTGGTGCCGGAGCGGTTCAAGGACTTCATCTCGACGCCCAAGTCGAACAACTACCGTTCGCTGCACACCACGGTCGTGGGGCCGTCGGGCCTGCGCATCGAGATGCAGATCCGCACCGAGGCCATGGACCGGGTGGCCGAGGACGGGGTGGCGGCGCACTGGGCCTACAAGAACCACGCCTACGGTTTCGACCGCGAGGCCATGGCGGCCCAGGGCGGTCGCGACCCGCTGCAGAACCTGCGCCACCTCGTGCAGGTCATCGAGCACGGCGAAGGCGGCGAGGACTGGGTCGAGCACGCCAAGCTCGAGATGTATCTCGACCAGGTGTTCGTTTTCACGCCCAAGGGGGCGCTGATCACCCTGCCGCGCGGCGGCATGCCGCTGGACTTCGCCTACGCCGTCCACACCGAGGTCGGCGATTCCGCCGTGGGGGTGAAGATCAACGGCGAGCTGAAGCCGATGCGCACCCAGCTGCAGAACGGCGACGTGGTCGAGATCATCCGCGGGGCCAAGCGCGAGATCCCGTCGGACTGGCGCTCCCTGACCATCACCGGCCGCGCCCGCTCGGCCATCCGCCGCCATATCCGCAGTTCCGAGCGCGAGGAGTTCCAGAAGCTGGGCCGCGCCACCCTCGACCAGACCCTCGCCCGCGCCGGCAAGGCCCTCTCCGAGGTGTCTCTCAAGCCGGCCCTCGAGACGCTGGCGATGGCGACCGAGGACGATCTGTTCGAATCCATCGGCCGCGGCCGCATGTCCGCCGCCAAGGTCGGCGAGACCCTGTTCCCAAGCCTGAAGGGCCGCCTCAAGGCCGGGCCGGACCGCAAGCGAATCGGCGATGACCAGGCGCGCCTTTTCGTCCGCGGCGGCGGCCTGACCCCGGGGGTCAGCGTCCACTTCGGCCACTGCTGCTCGCCGGTCCCGGGCGACCGCATCGTCGGCATCCTCGAGCCGGACGTCGGCCTGACCGTGCACACCATCGACTGCCAGCGGCTCGCCGACTTCGCCGACGACGATTCCGTCTGGCAGGACCTGCAGTGGACGCCGCAGGCGGAGCAGGGCGCCGTCGCCGCGGCTCGCCTGCGCGCCACCATCAAGAACGCGCCGGGCGTGCTCGGCCAGGTGGCCACCATCATCGGCGAGGCCGGCGGCAACATCCTCAATCTCGTCATGACCCACCGCCAGCAGGACTTCTTCGACGTCGACATCGACGTCGAGGTCGAGGACGCCCGCCACGCCACCACCATCATGGCCGCGCTCCGCGCCAATCCCTCCGTGGACACCGTCGAGCGGGCGCGCGGGTGAGCGAGGACGCCGGCCCCGGCAACGCCGCCCAGATGGCCTCGCCTTCCTACCGGCTGGCGGCGCTGGACCAGGACTTCCTGCTCGGCGACTCCATGCGCGGCGTGCGCTTCCTGATGGAGTACGCCAAGGCCGAGGAGGCGCTGCGCGCCTGGGGCGTGCGCTCCACCATCGTCGTGTTCGGCAGCGCCCGGACCGAGGAGAACGGCGACCCCCTGCACCGGCGCTGGTACGGCGCCGCCCGCGACTTCGGCCGCATCGCCTCGGAGCGCGGCGGGGCCCTGCGCGCCACCCCCGGCGAGCCGCGCGACAACGTCATCGCCACCGGCGGCGGCCCCGGCGTCATGGGCGCGGCCAACCGGGGCGCCTACGACATCGGCGCCCCGTCCATCGGCTTCAACATCACCCTGCCGCACGAGCAGGAGCCGAACCCCTGGTCGACCCCCGAGCTGACCTTCCGTTTCCACTACTTCGCCATGCGCAAGATGCACCTGGCGATGCGCGCCAACGCCCTGGTGGTCTTCCCCGGCGGCTTCGGCACCTTCGACGAGTTGTTCGAGATCCTCACCCTGCGCCAGACGCAGAAGGCTCCCGACATCCCCGTGGTGCTGTTCGACGAGACCTACTGGCGGTCCGTCATCGGCTTCGACCATCTGGTCCAGCACGGCATGATCGCCGCCCGCGACCTCGACCTGATCAGCTTCGCCGAGGACGCCGAAGGGCTGTGGGCCGAGCTGCTCCGTCGTGGCCTGCGGCCGGGCCATCCCTCGGTCCCCGATCCGCGGCAGCCCGCCCTTCAAAGCCGGAGCGTGACGGGGTAGGGGAGGTCCCCATGACCGCCATGACCTCCGACGACGTCCTCGACGAGTTCCGCGCCGCCGGCGCCCTGCGCGAGGGTCACTTCGTGCTCTCCTCCGGCCTGCACAGCCCCGTCTTCCTGCAGAAGAACCTCGTGTTCATGCACGCCGACCGCTGCGCCCGCCTGTGCAAGGCGCTGGCGGAGAAGATCGTCGCCGCCGTCGGCCCCGTCGACGTCGCCATCTCGCCCGCCGTCGGCGGCATCATCCCCGGTTACGAGACCGCCCGCTGGCTGGGCGTGCCCTCGATGTACGTCGAGCGCGAGGGCGGCGCCTTCAAGCTCCGCCGCGGGTTCCACGTCGAGCCCGGCCAGCGCGTGGTGATGGTCGAGGACATCGTCACCACGGGCCTGTCCAGCCGGGAATGCATCCAGGCCATCCGCGACGCCGGCGGCGACGTGGTCGCCGCCGCCTGCATCGTCGACCGCTCGGGCGGGCGCGCCGACGTGGGCGTGCCGCTGGTGGCGCTGGCCACCCTCGACGTCCCGGCGTACCCCGCCGACGCCCTGCCGCCCGAACTGTCCGCCCTGCCGGTGGAGGATCCGGGCAGCCGCCGGCTGGCGAAATAGGAGCTCCTCATGCGCGCCCGCGTCCGCCTCGGCGTCAACATCGACCACGTCGCCACCGTGCGGAACGCCCGCGGCGGCGGTCATCCCGACCCCGTGCGCGCCGCACGCGAGGCCCTCGCCGCGGGCGCGGACGGCATCACCGCCCACCTGCGCGAGGATCGCCGCCACATCACCGACCCCGACATCGCCGCCCTCAGCGACCTGTGCGCAGAAGCCGGCAAGCCGCTCAACCTCGAGATGGCGGTCACCGACGAGATGCTGGCCATCGCCCTG
>JANJTI010000342.1 GCA_024711185.1 Brevundimonas sp.
TGGAGACCACGGTGGTCAGCACGTCGGCCGCCGACGACCCGCCAGCCACGAGGTTGCCCGGATCCACCCGGCGATCCGACACCCGGCCCGAGATCGGCGCCGTCACGCGAGTGAACTCCAGATCCAGCTGGCGAGCTCGGACATTGGCGTTGGCGGCGGCGATCGCCGCCTCCGCGGTCTGCAGGGCGCCGCGGCGGGCATCGACTTCGGCTTGCGAGACAGCCTGCGATTCGAGCAGGGTCTCGGCCCGCGCCACCTCGCTGCGAGCCAGCGTCAGCTGGGCCTGGGCCTGCGACAGTTGCGCGCGGGCCGAGGCCAGGGCGGCCTGGGCCGGACGGGGGTCCAGGGTGAACAGCAGCTGGCCGCGCCGGACGTAGTCGCCGTCGCGGAAATGCACCCCGGCGATGTAGCCGCCGACGCGGGCGCGCACCTCCACCGACTGTGTCGCCTCGAAGCGACCGGTGAACTCGTCCCAGTCCTGAACAGCCCGCACCAGCGGGGTCGCGACCGTCACCGCCGGGGCGGGCGGCGCCTGCGCCTCGCTCCGGGGGGAACAGCCATAGAGCGCGGTCGCCATGAGGGCGGCCGCGGCCACGATCTTCGCCGTGCGCATGAAAGCGTGTCTCCGAGTGGGGAGAAAAATCCCTGTCTTGTCGACCGACGGCGAACGGGGAGGAAGCCGCTAGTCAACGCCCGGTGACTTATTGGTGATCGCGATTGCGCTTGTCAACGCCTGATGACAAAGCCATATGGGCGGTGGGGCTTTTCAGGGAGCCAAGTCTTTGTTTTGCCATGTCGCGCCCCGGCCGAGAAACGCCGAGGCCACCCGCGCCGCCATCCTCAACGCAGCGCGTGAACGATTCGCGCGCGAGAGTTACGACGACGTCGGCATGCGCGACATCGCCGGCGACGTCGGCGTCGATGCGGCCCTGGTCTCCCGCTATTTCGGGTCCAAGGAAGACCTGTTCGAGAGCGTGCTGGACAGCTGCGACAACGGCGCCGATCTGATGGCCGGCGACCGCTCCACCTTCGGCCGCCGCGTCGCTCGCGAGGTCATCTTCCAGGCCAAGAGCGAAAGCAAGCTGAAGGGCCTGCTGATCCTTCTGCGCTCCATCTCCTCGACCAAGGCCATGGAGTTGGTGCAGCGTTCGGCCAATCGCCGCTTCTACGGTCCCTTCGCCGAATGGGTCGGCGGTCCGGACGCGCCGGTTCGGGCCCGTCTGGCGGCCGCGCTGATCAAGGGCATGGCCGTCACTCGCGAAGTTACCGGCGGCTACGGCATGGACGCGGAACAGTGCGAGCGCATGGCCGAGCGGATGGCTGTCATCCTGCAGGACCTGATCGACGAAGAGTCTGTCGACTGAAGTCTCAGTCCCGGGGCTGGAACTTCCGGATCACGCCCGAGAAGGTCATCAGGATGCGTTCGCCGGCGTTGATCTGGCCGCGCACGAAGATCAGGCTTCGACCCGCCCGCACCACTTCGCCGGTGGCCTCGACCAGTTCGCCGACGTACGCCCCGTCGATGAAGGTCGAGTCCAGCGACACCGTCACCCCCGAAGCCCCCTCCATCTCCTGGTAGGCGGTCTGGAACAGGGCGATGTCGGCGAAGGTCATCAGGCATCCGCCGTGCATCCGCCCGCCGGCGTTCATGTGCTTGGGCTCGGCGCGGAAGGCGCAGCGCATCCGGCCGTCGGGGTCGGGGCGGAAATAGAAGGGCCCGACCACCTGGTCGAAGGTGCCGTGCAGGTCCCAGGTCTGCCAGCCCGCGAACTCGCCTTCCGCCACCGTGATCTTCGCGACCATCCCGAACTCCGCCTTCTTCTCGCTATCGCAATGCAGCATATAGGAGCGATGAGCGACCCCATCGAAGCGGCCATTCTCGAAAAACTGGCGAAACTCGGCCCCGGCAAGAGCATCGAGCCCGCCGAGGTGGCCAAGGAGCTGCAACCGGAGCAGTGGCAGCGCATGCTGCCCAAGGTGAAGACCACCGCCCTGGGTCTGATGCGTCAGGGCCGGCTGACCATCACCAAGAAGGGCAAGGCCATCGACCCCGCGCGGATGAAGGGCGTCGTCCGTCTGCGCCTGCCGACTGCGGAGGAGACCGCCGCCGCGCTCGCCGCCCGCGCCCCGGCGCCGGAGAGCGATGACGACCTCGACTGATCTCGAGGCGGTCCTCGCCGACATCCGCGCCTGCCGCGCCTGTCTCGGCCAGCTGCCGCACACGCCGCGGCCGGTGGTGCACGTCTTCCCCGGGACGCGCCTGCTGATTTGCGGCCAGGCGCCCGGCCGACGGGTGCACGAGAGCGGCCGGCCGTTCACCGACCCCTCCGGCGATCGCCTGCGCGACTGGATGGGCGTCGATTACGAGACCTTCTACGCCGATCGCCGCCTCGGGGTGGCGGCGCAGGCCTTCTGCTACCCCGGCACCGCGCCCAGGGGCGGCGACTATCCGCCGCCGCGGCGCTGCGCCGAGCTGTGGCGGCCGCGCCTGCTGGAGCACCTGCCGCAGGTCGAACTGACCCTGCTGGTCGGCGGCTACGCCCAGGCCTGGGCGCTGGGCGACCGCGCGAAGGTTGACATGACCGCGACCGTCGCCGCCTGGCGTGACTACGCCCCCGCCATCCTGCCGCTGCCGCATCCCTCGTGGCGCAACACCGCCTGGCTGAAGCGCAATCCCTGGTTCGGGGCCGAGGTCGTCCCCTACCTTCGGGAGCGCGTCCGGGGCATTCTCGCCGGATGATCCGTCGCCTCGCCGCGCTGGCCCTCGCCCTGACGCTGGCCGCCTGCGCCACCCCCGCGATCCAGCCGCCGCTGGCGCCGCCGCCCGGCTTCGCCGGCCCCTCGCTCGAGACGGACGCGCTGGTCATGGACGACGGCGGTCGCCTGCCGCTGGCGCGCTGGACGCCCGAGGGCGAGCCGTGGGCGGTGATCGTCGCCCTGCACGGCATGAACGACAGTCGCGCCGCCTTCCGCCTCGCCGGACCGTGGTGGGCGGAGCAGGGGATCGAGACCTGGGCCTTCGACCAGCGCGGCTTCGGCGGCGCTCCCGGCCGCGGCGTCTGGGCCGGTGAGGCGCGCATGGCCGAGGACCTGCGCACCGCCGTGGCCCTGGCGCGCCGGCGCCACCCGCGCGCCCTGATCGCCGTCGCCGGCGAGAGCATGGGCGGGGCGGTCGCCATCGCCGCCTTCGCCTCGGACCGGCCGCCCCAGGCCGACCGCGTCATCCTGCTGGCCCCGGCCGTCTGGGGCTGGACCTCCCAGGGGCCGGCCAACCGGGCGGCGCTCTGGCTGACCGCGCGGACCATGGGGGAGCGCGCCGTGGAAGCCCCCGAGTGGGCGGTGCGAGCCCGACCGGCGTCGGACAATTGGCTGGAGCTGATCCGCAACGGCCGCGACCCGGACAGCCTGCTCACCACGCGCTTCGACGCGCTCTATGGCCTCGTCGACCTGATGGAGAGCGCATCCCGCGGCCTCGGCCGGATGCGCGCGCCCACCCTGTTGATGTACGGCGCCCATGACAACGTCATCCAGAAGGGGCCGATGCGCCTTGCGCTGGAGCGGGCCGGAGAGACCGTCGTCCTGCGCACCGCCTGGTATCCCGATGGCTGGCACCTGCTCAACCGCGACCTGCAGGCGGAGACCGTGTTCCGGGACGTGGAAGCGTGGCTGGCGCGCCCGGCTGCGACACTGCCGTCCCGGGCCGGTCCCGTCCTGCCGGCCCTCAGGGCCGCAGCTGAACGCCGGTAAACCACGCCGACGTGAAACCGCCCTGCTTGCGGTCACGCCCCCCGAAGCGTATCAGCCGCCAACAAAAATTTTCCGGGAGGCGCCCTGCCCATGAGCATGACGCTGTTCGATTCTCCGTCCTTCGCGAAGCATGAAGGCGTCCACGCGGTCTATGATGAAAAGACCGGCCTGCGCGCCATCATCGCCGTCCACTCCACCGCGCGCGGCCCGGCTGTCGGCGGCACCCGCATGTGGAACTACGGCTCGGCCGCCGAGGCGCTGGAAGACGTGCTGCGCCTTTCGAAGGGCATGAGCTACAAGAACGCGGTCGCCGACCTCGAGATGGGCGGCGGCAAGTCGGTCATCATCGGCGACAGCCGCACCCAGAAGACGCCCGAGCTGTTCCGCGCCTTCGGCCGCTGCGTGAACACCCTCGGCGGCATCTACTACGCGGCTGAGGACGTCGGCGTCTCGGTCGCCGACATCGCCGAAGCCCGCAAGGCAACGCCCTATGTGCTTGGCCTCAGCGACGGCCCGGAAGCCTCCGGCGATCCGTCGCCGGTCACGGCTGAGGGCGTGTTCCGCTCGACCCTCACCGTGGCCCGCCGTCTGTGGAAACAGGACGACCTGACCGGCCTGACCATCGCGGTGCAGGGCATCGGCCACGTCGGCGGCTATCTCGCCGACAAGCTGCACAAGGCCGGCGCCAGGCTGGTGATGACCGACGTCAACACGGCCCTGCTGTCGGAAGTCGCCGCCCGCACCAACGCCGAGATCGTCGCCCCCGACGCCATCTACGACGTCAAGGCCGACATCTACGCCCCCTGCGCCCTCGGCGCCACGCTCAACCCCCAGACCCTGGACCGGCTGACCGTCAAGGCGGTGGTCGGCGCCGCCAACAACCAGCTGGCCACGCCTGACATCGGCGAACGCCTGTTCGAGCGCGGCGTGCTCTACGCGCCCGACTACGTCGTGAACGGCGGCGGCATCATCAATGTGGCGTCCGAGATGAACGCTCGCCAGAGCGGCGGCGCCTACGACCCGCAGTGGGTCGAAGGCAAGCTGTCGCGCCTGATGGAGACGCTCGAGGAGGTGCTCGACCGCTCCGCGACCGAGAAGCGTCCGACCCACGAGATCGCCGACGCCATCGCCGAGGCCCGCATCGAGGCAGCGGCCGAGCGCAAGGCGGAGCAGCT
>JANJTI010000346.1 GCA_024711185.1 Brevundimonas sp.
GGTGCATTCGCCCGTCAGCGGCTCGAACACCGCCCCGTGCCAGCCGCACAGGATCAGCGCGCCGTCCGGCGTGAGGTAGCGGTCCAGCTCGATGGCGAGAGGAAAGCCCTGGTGCGGACAGCGGTCGACGTATCCCGCCAACTGCCCGTCCTTGCGCACCACGAAGCCATGAAAGAAGGCGTCGCCGATCTGCAGGACGAACGAGCGGGCGCCGGGGTCGGCGATGTCCGCCTCAGCGCACAGGGGCACGTTCGGCGGGGTCTTCCAGACCCGCCTGCGATCGCCGGACGCGGCGTCGGTCAATGCCGTTCCACCTTCAGCGGACGTGACAGCAGGCCCTCGATGGCGGCGTCCACGGTGGTTTCGCCGGCGAGAAGGGCCGCGACCGCGAGCGAGATCGGCATGTCGACTCCGGCCTTCTCCGCCAGTCCCCGCACCGCCGGGGCGCTCTCGTAGCCTTCCGCGACAGATCGCTTGCCCGCCAGCGCCTGCTCGACGGTCTGCCCCTGTCCAAGCGCGAGGCCGAGGCTCATGTTGCGGGACTGCGGGCTGGAGCAGGTCAGAACCAGGTCGCCCAGACCGCACAGGCCGGCCACCGTCCCGGCGCGGCCGCCCAGCGCCACGCCCATGCGGGTCATCTCGGCGAAGCCGCGGGTGATCAGGGCGGCGTGGGCGCTGCGGCCCAGCCCCTTGCCCTCGCTCAGGCCGCAGGCGATCGCCAGCACGTTCTTGATGGCCCCCCCGACCTCCGCCCCGATCAGGTCGTCGGCGAGGTAGGGCCGGAAGGTCGGCGCGGACAGGGTGGCCATCAGGGCCTGGCCGAGCGCCTCGTCGGCGCAGGCGAGCGTGACGGCGCTGGGGAGGCCGCGAGCCACCTCGGCGGCGAAGCTGGGGCCCGACAGCACCGCCGCCGGCGCCTCCGGCAGGGTCTCGGCCAGCACCTCGGTCATCAGCTTCAGCGAGCCGCGCTCGATGCCCTTGGAGCACAGGACCACCGGCACGCCGGGCCGGTGATGGGCCGCGAAGGCGGTCAGGGTCGAACGCATGTGCTGGGCCGGCGGCACGGCGAGGATCAGGTCGCACGCCCCGAGGTCGGCGAGGTCGCCGGTGACTTCGAGACGCTCGTCCAGTTCGATCCCGGGGAGGAAGGCTTCGTTGACCCGCCGGGCGCGGATGCTTTCGACCACCTCCGGCTCGCGCGCCTGCAGCCGCACCTGAAGACCGGCCCAGCCCGCCACCTGCGCCAGGGCGGTGCCCCAGGCGCCGGCGCCGATCACTCCTGCCCGCTTGAACTCCATGCGCCCTCCTCAGGCCTTCGCGCCCTTGCGGCCCGTCTTGTGGACCGGATCGGCGATGGCGCGGCTCTCGTCCAGCGGCCAGCGTGGCCGGGCCGCGATGTCGATGTCCGATGTCAAACCCTTCCGCAGCCGCTCGGCTCCCGCGAGCGCGATCATGGCCGCGTTGTCGGTGCAATAGGCCATCGGCGGAGCCAGGAAATCGAAGCCGTTGCGCGCCGCCGTCGCCTCCAGCGTCGCCCGCACAGTGCCGTTGGCGGCGACGCCGCCTGCCACAACGAACAGGCGGTGATCGTGCGCCCCGGCATAGGCCTTCATGGCGCGGTCGGAACGCTCGGCCAGCTGGCGGGCGATGGCGGTCTGCACCGCATCCGCCAGATCCGCCCTGTCCTGCACCGTCTCGCAGGCGGACGCCAGACGCGAGGCCGCGGTCTTCAGCCCGGAGAAGGAGAAGTCGCAATCCTTGCGGCCCAGCAGGGCGCGGGGAAGATCGAAGCGCGAGCCGTCGCCGGTCGCCGCCAGCGCCTCAAGCGCCGGGCCGCCGGGGTAGCCGAGGCCCAGCGCCTTCGCGATCTTGTCGAAGGCCTCGCCGGCGGCGTCGTCGATGGTCGTACCCAGCCGCGTCATGTCGCCGATCCCGCGCACCTCGAGCAGCTGGCAATGGCCGCCCGAGACGAGCAGCAGCAGGAAGGGGTAGGCGACCGGTTCGCCCAGCCGGGCGGAGACGGCATGGCCCTCGAGGTGGTTCACGGCCACCAGTGGAAGACCCCGCGCCAGCGCCACCGCCTTGCCGAAGCTCAGCCCCACCATCACCCCGCCGACCAGCCCCGGGCCCGCGGTGGCCGCGACCCCGTCCAGTCCGTCGTAGCCCACGCCGGCCTCGTCCATGGCGCGGGCGACGACGCCCGCGATCATCTCGACATGGCTCCGGGCGGCGATCTCGGGGACGACCCCGCCGTAGGCGGCATGATCGTCGATCTGGCTGTGCACCACCGACGACAGCACCTCGGCGCGGCCTGTCCCGTCGAGGCGCACGACCGAGGCGGCGGTCTCGTCGCAGCTGGTCTCTAGGCCGAGCACGACCAGGGGTCCGGTTGCCCGCCCCGGCCCGCTGCTATAGTCCGCCGCCATGGTCATCGGGTCGGAGGTAGCGACCCGGCCCGGCACAGGCAACGTCTCATGGCACCACTCGTCCGCATCGGCACCCGTCGCTCGAAGCTGGCGCTGACCCAGTCGGGCATGATGCAGCGCGCCATCGGGCGCGCGCTCGGGGTGACCGACGCCGACCTGGCCGAGGCCGTGCCGCTGGTCGAGATCGTCACCACCGGCGACCGGGTGCAGGACCGCCGGCTGCTGGAAATCGGGGGCAAGGCCCTGTTCACCAAGGAGATCGAGGAGGCGCTGCTGGACGGCCGCGTCGACGTGGCGGTGCATTCGATGAAGGACGTGCCGGCCGAGCAGCCGCCCGGACTGGCCATCGCGGCGGTGCCGGAGCGGGAGGATCCGCGCGACGCCTTCATCAGCGAGGCGGCCGCGAGCTTCGAGAACCTGCCCATGGAGGCGCGGCTGGGAACCGCCTCGCTTCGGCGGCAGGCCCAGGCGCTGGCCCTGCGTCCCGACCTGAAGGTCGAGATGCTGCGCGGCAACGTCGACACCCGGTTGCGCCGGCTGGCCGAGGGCGAGTTCGACGCCATTCTCCTGGCCGTGTCGGGTCTGAACCGGCTGGGCCTCGAAGGCGTCATCCGCGAGCGGCTGTCGCTGGACCGGTTCCTGCCCGCGCCGGGTCAGGGAGCGCTGGCCCTGCAGACCCGCGCCGACGACGTCGAGGCGGCCTGGACGGGCGCGCTGAACCATGCCGACACCGCCGTGGCGGTCGAGGCCGAGCGGGGCGCGATGACGGCGCTCGAGGGCTCGTGCCGGACCGCGATCGGAGCTCACGCCGAGGTCGCCGCCGGGCGCCTGCGCCTGACTGTGGAGATGCTCGCCCCCGACGGCTCGGCGCGCTGGCGGCGGGCGGGGGAGATCGACCGGCCGACGGCGGAGTCGGCCCGGGCGCTCGGCCTCAGGCTGGGGGGCGAGGTGCACGCCGCCGCCGGCGACCAGAAGGTGGAATCCTGACGGGGGTTCGCCGGGTCTGGGTGACGCGGGCGCAGCCCGGCGCCGACCGCACGGCCGGCCGCCTCGCGGCGCGAGGCTTCATCCCCGTGGTCGCGCCGGTGCTGGAGATCCGGCCGTTCGCCGGGCCGGAGCCGGACCTCAACGGAATTGGCGCGCTCGCCTTCACCAGTCCGAACGGCGTCGACGCCTTCGCCCGCCTGACGCCTCGCCGGGACCTGCCGGCCTTCGCGGTCGGCGACGCCACCGCCGCGGCGGCGCGGGCGGCGGGGTGGAACGACGTAGTCTCGGCCTCGGGCGCCATTGAGGACCTCGCACGGCTGCTCGCCGACCGGGCCTCGGGACCGGTCCTCGCGCCCGGCGCGCGGGAACCGGCCGGGGACCTCGCCGGACTGCTGGCGGGACGGGTCGAGGTGCGGCGGCTGGTGGTCTACGAGGCGGTCGAGACGCAGGCGTCGCCGCCGGCGGACTGGGACGTCGTGCTGGTGCATTCCCCGCGCGCCGGACGCGCGATCGCGGCCGCTGTCGGGGTCAACGGCGCGCGGGGCCGCCGGGCGGTGGCTATCTCCACCAACGCCGCCGCGCCGCTGCAGCCGTGCGGGTTCGATCGCCTCGACATAGCCGCCGCGCCCGCCGAGGCGGCGATGCTGGAGGCGCTTGGCAACCCCGACGCCGACGTATAAAGAACCCGCCTCGCGCGGACCCCGGTCCGACGCCCAAGGCCGCTTTAGCTCAGCCGGTAGAGCACCTCATTCGTAATGAGGGGGTCGCGTGTTCGAGTCACGCAAGCGGCACCACCTTTCCATTCATGATCGTACCGTCCGGCCGGCTCGCGCGTCTGGACGCACGACGCGGCGCAGCCTAGGCAGACTCCGGAACAGGAGGTTGTCGATGCCGTCGCGGCTCAGCGCGCGCCAGGAGGAGTGTCTCAGGCTCACCGCTTTCCTGACCGACAAGGAGATCGCTGCGCGCCTCGGTCTCTCCGAGGCCACCGTCAAGAAGCATGTGCACGAGGCCTGCCGACGGCTGGGCGTCAATCGCCGGAAGGCGGCGCTGGCGCTGCTGGAACGAAACGTACCAGGGTCTACGAAAGACTCCATTGTCGCCGGCGCACAGGCCCCGTCTCCTCGCCGCCCAGTCAGGGAGGCCGGCGATGGCGAAGATGGACAATCTCCTTCCCCAATGGACGTGGGAGGATCTGGAGGCGGCGCTGGAGGGGTTCGCGCCACAGGGAGCCGGCGACCCGGTCCGCGAGCACCTGATGCGGGGGCTCGCGGAAGACGCCCGGCGCGCGACGCCGCGGGAACTGCTGCAGCAGGTGCTGAGCGCGGGCTGGGTGATGGCCCAGATGGGCGCGCAACAGGGCGGTTCGGCTACCGACCTCCCCCGCGCGGCTGGGGCGTCCGCCTCCTGATCCTGCTGGTGATGGTCGTGGTCATCGCGGTGCTGCTCAAGGCGGTGGCCGATCTGATGCTCGCCTATGCCGACCAGGCCCGGGAGATCGGCCATGCGACCAGTCCCCAACTCGTGCCGAGCGGGCGCGGCTGATCGGGGGATGCCCCCCGTGTCCTCGCCCAGACGCCTGGAACGCCGGCGCGCAGCCATCACCCGGAGAGACCCGCATCACCCCCTTTCTGGCCGCCTACTATCTTGTCCTGCTGCTCGCCGTCGGCCTCGGTTGGCTCAGGGGCGGTCATCCCGAGCGGCAAGGAGCCCTCGCCATCATCGCTGTCGCCATGGCCTCGACAGTCGTCCCGCCGCTGCGATCTGGCAACGTCGTGGTCGACGACGCCGTGCTGGACCTCATCCTGACCGCGTTCTTCGCCTGGATGGCCTTGAAGGGCCGACGCTGGTGGGCGTTGGCGATGACCGCGATCATGGTGCTGACCCTGCTGATGCACGCCACCATGTTCGCACAACCGGACCTGTCGCCGAGCATTGACGTCGCCGCGCGCATCGGACTCGGCCTTCTCGTCGGCCTCACCTTGCTCGCCGGCGTCCTCGAGCGCTGGCTGGCGGACGAACCGCCCGTCAGCCCCGCCGCGCGCTGGGGTCGCAGGAAAGCCGCTTGAACATATAAAGATATCTTTATATCTCTGGCCGCCACCACGCGCCCAGGAGCCTGCCTTGTCCCGATCGTCCTTCCTCTTCACCTCGGAAAGCGTTTCCGAGGGCCATCCGGACAAGGTCGCCGACCAGATCTCCGACGCCATCGTCGACCTGTTCCTGTCCAAGGATCCGGAGGCGCGCGTGGCCTGCGAAACCCTGACCACCACCAACCGGGTGGTCCTGGCCGGCGAGATCCGCGGCGAGGGCATCATGGATGTGGAGGGCAACTGGGCCCCCGGGGTGAAGGACGAGATCGAGGCGACGGTGCGGCGGGTGGTGCGCGACATCGGCTACGAGCAGGACGGCTTCCACCACGCCAACCTCGCGTTCGAGAACCACCTGCACCCGCAGTCGGCCCACATCGCCCAGGGCGTCGACGCCGGCGAGGACAAGGACGAGGGCGCCGGGGACCAGGGCATCATGTTCGGCTACGCCTCGAACGAGACGCCGGAGCTGATGCCCGCCACCCTGCAGTACAGCCACAACATCCTGCGCAAGCTGGCCGAGGCGCGCCATGCCGGGCGCGAGCCGGGACTCGAGCCCGACGCGAAGAGCCAGGTCACCCTGCACTATGAGAACGGCCGCCCGGTGCGCGCCACGTCGATCGTGGTCTCGACCCAGCACAAGGCGGGGCTGAGCCAGGACCAGGTCGCCGCCATCGTGAAGCCCTATGTTCGCGAGGTGCTGCCCGAGGGCTTCATAACCAACGAGACCGAGTGGCACATCAACCCGACCGGCTCGTTCGAGATCGGCGGCCCCGACGGCGACGCCGGCCTGACCGGCCGCAAGATCATCGTCGACACCTACGGCGGCGCGGCCCCGCACGGCGGCGGCGCCTTCTCGGGCAAGGACCCGACCAAGGTCGACCGATCGGCCGCCTACGCCTGCCGCTACCTCGCCAAGAACGTGGTGGCGGCCGGCCTGGCCGACCGCTGCACCATCCAGATCAGCTATGCCATCGGGGTCTCGAAGCCCCTGTCGGTCCACGTCGACCTGCACGGCACCGGCAAGGTGGACGAGGCGGTGCTGGAGGCGGAACTGCCGAAGCTGATCGGCGGGGCCAGCCCGCGCGCCATCCGCGAACACCTCGGCCTGAACCGGCCGATCTATCGCCGCACGGCGGCCTACGGCCACTTCGGCCGCCAGCCGGAGGCGGACGGAGGCTTCAGCTGGGAGCGGACGGATCTGGTGGAGAAGCTGAAGGCGCTGGCCTGACAGGGTCCAGGTTCCATGGATCAGGTTCCAGGGTGCGCCGGTGCGCGCCCTGGCGCCTAGAACCCGGGACCCAGCACCTTTAAAGCCCGCCCCATGTCCTCGCCCTCCGACACCCCCACCTGGGGCCCGCTCCGTTCGTTCGGCCGCATCAAGTCGCGGACGCTGAAGCCGCGGCAGGCGGCGCTGTTCGACACGCTGCTGCCGACCATCGCCGTGCCCGATCCGGCGGCGGGGCCGATCGAGCCGCAGGCGCTGATGCCCGGCGCGACCGGGGTCTGGCTGGAAATCGGCTTCGGCGGCGGCGAGCACCTGGCCGAACAGGCAAGCCGCCACCCGGATGTCCTGATGATCGGCTGCGAGCCGTTCCTGAACGGGGTCGGCTCGGCCCTGCGGCACGTCGACGAGCGCGGGCTGAAGAACGTGCGGCTGCACGCCGGCGACGCGCGCGACATCATGAAGGCCCTGCCGGACGGCTCGCTGGACCGGGTGATGATCCTGTTTCCCGATCCCTGGCCCAAGGCGCGGCATAACAAGCGGCGGCTGGTGCAGGACGAAACGGCGGCCGAGATCGCACGGCTGCTCAAACCCGGCGGGCGGCTTCGCTTCGTGACGGACTGGAAGGACTACGCCGACTGGGCGCTGGAGCGCTTCGAGCGCACGCCAGGGCTGGCCTGGTCGGCAGAACGCGCCGACGACTGGCGCGAGGCGCCGGCGGATCACGTGGTCACCCGCTACGAGGAGAAGAAGCTGGGCGACACGCCGCCGATCTTCCTGGAGTTTATTCGCGAGTGAGGCTGGTGGATCTCAGCCACGTCGTCGAGGACGGGATGGTCACCTACAAGGGCCTGCCCGCGCCGCACATCTGCGACTGGCTGAGCCGCGAGGCGTCGCGGGCGAACTACGCGCCGGGGACAGAGTTCCAGATCGGCCAGATCACCATGGTCGCCAACACCGGCACCTACATCGACACGCCGTTCCATCGCTACGCCGAGGGCGATGACCTGTCGCAGGTCGGGCTTGAGCGTCTGGTCGAACTGCCGGGGGTGGTGGTGCGGACCGGCGACCGGCGGGCCATCGACGCCGACGCCTTCGACGGGCTGGACGTGGCCGGCAAGGCGGTGCTGGTGCACACCGGCTGGAGCCGCCACTGGCGCACCGAGGCCTATTACGAGGGACACCCCCTTCCTCTCCGAAGCGGCGGCGGAACGGCTGGTCGCGGGCGGCGCGAGGCTGGTGGGCGTCGACTCGCACAACATCGACGACACCTCGGGGCGGACCCGGCCGGTGCATTCGACCCTGCTGGGCGCCGGGGTGCTGATCGTCGAACACATGCGCGGGCTGGACGAGCTGCCGGACGGGCCGTTCCGCTTCTTCGCCGCCCCGCCGAAGGTCAAGGGCTTCGGCACCTTTCCGGTGCGGGCGTTCGCGGCGGTGGACGAGGGCTAGAGCTTCAGTCCGCGCAGCGGCCGTTCGGCGATCAGGACGAGCGCCGATTTCACCGCCGCGCCGGCGAGAAAGGGCGTGAAGCCGGCGGAGACGGCCATGGCCGGGCCGATGCGCGTCGCCAGCCAGGCGGTCCCGAGGACGAGGATCAGCAGGTGAGCGGCGCAAAGGAGGGCGAAGCCCTTCAGGGGACGCACAAGCCATCCCGAGGCGGCGGCCCAGCCCGCAAGGGCCGCGCCGAGCGGGAAGGCGAAGAGGTAGCCCGCCGTGGGGCCCGTGAAGGAGGCGAGGCCCGAGGCGCCGTCGGACAGCACCGGCAGGCCGGCCGCGGCCACGGCGAGATAGAGCAGCACGGCGGCCGCCCCGCGCCATGGCCCCAGCACAGCGCCGGCGAGCAGGACGGCGAAGGTCTGCATGGTCATGGGCACTGGGACCATGGGCACGGCCAGCCGGGCGCCCAGCGCGATCAGGGCGGCGAAGGCAAGGACGGCGGCGGCGGATCGGGCGAGGCGCATGGGCCTGAGCACCACGGCGGCCGTCAGGAGGCAAGGGGCTTCCCCCGCTCCCGGGTTTGGCCTATATGCCGCCCCACATCGTTAGACCGGCGTCCTAACGGCGCCGTTTGAAGCGGCGGCCCGGATGGCCCGCCGCTTTTTGTTTGGATCGCCCGCGTGAAGGCCAAGACCGCCGAAGACCGCGCCCTGCTGGAGCTCATCGAGCCCGTGGCCGAAAGCCAGGGGCTGGAGATCGTGCGCGTGCGGCTGATGGGCGGGACCCAGCGCCGGCGGCTGCAGATCATGGCGGAGCGGGCCGCCGACCACGACATCGCCGTCGAGGAATGCGCCCGCCTGAGCCGGGCGGTGTCGGAGGTGCTGGACGCCGCCGACCCCATCTCCGGCGAATACCTGCTGGAGGTCTCCTCCCCCGGCATCGACCGGCCGCTGACCCGGCTGTCGGACTTCGACCTGTTCGACGGCTACGAGGCCCGGCTGGAGACGGACCGGATGATCGAGGGTCGCAAACGCTTCAAGGGCGTGCTGGCCGGGACCGACGGCGACAACGTCGCGATCGATCTGGAGGGCGAGGAGGACACCGCCCTGATCCCCTTCGCCTGGCTGGTCGACGCCAAGCTGGTGCTGACCGACGAACTCCTGAAGGCGGGCGCCGAGAAGCGCGCCGCCCGCAACGACAACAACCCGACTGAAACTGAGGACTGAGGCATGGCCGTCACCGGTGTCGCCGCGAACCGTCTCGAACTGCTGCAGATCGCCGATGCGGTCGCGCGCGAGAAGAACATCGACAAGGAGATCGTCGTCGAGGCGATCGAGGAGGCGATCCAGAAGGGGGCCAAGGCGCGCTACGGCGCCCACCACGACATCCGCGCCAAGATCGACCCGAAGACCGGCGAGCTGGCCCTGACCCGCCACGTGACCATCGTCGAGGACGACTGGCAGCCGGAGGACGAGCTGGAGGAGTTCAACGACTCCGCCATGGTGCGTCTGCGCGACGCGCTGAAGCGCGATCCGGAAGCGGTCGTCGGCAAGGAGTACGTCGAGGAGCTGCCGCCGTTCGAGTTCGGGCGGGTGCAGACCCAGATGGCCCGCCAGGTCGTGACCGGGAAGGTCCGCGAAGCCGAGCGCGCCAACCAGTACGAGGAGTTCAAGGACCGCGTCGGCGAGATCGTCAACGGCACGGTCAAGCGCGTCGAGTACGGCAACACCATCGTCGACCTGGGCCGCGGCGAGGGCATCATGCGCCGCAACGACTCGATCCCGCGCGAGGTTTTCAACATCGGCGACCGGATCCGCACCTACATTTACGACGTGCGTCCGGAGGCGAAGGGGCCGCAGGTGATGCTGAGCCGCGCCCACCCGGGCTTCATGGCCAAGCTGTTCGCCCAGGAGGTGCCCGAGGTCTACGACGGCGTCATCGAGATCCGCGCCGCCGCCCGCGACCCGGGCTCGCGCGCCAAGATGGCGGTGCTGTCGAACGACAGCTCGATCGATCCGGTCGGCGCCTGCGTCGGCATGCGCGGCTCGCGTGTGCAGGCGGTGGTCGCCGAACTGCAGGGCGAGAAGATCGACATCATCCAGTGGAATCCGGACGAGCCGACCTTCATCGTCAACGCCCTGGCCCCGGCCGAGGTGTCGAAGGTGGTGCTGGACGAGGAAGCCGACCGCGTCGAGGTGGTGGTGCCGGACGAGCAGCTGTCGCTGGCCATCGGCCGTCGCGGCCAGAACGTGCGTCTCGCCTCGCAGCTGACGGGGTGGCAGATCGACATCATCACCGAGTCGCAGGACTCGGAGCGTCGCCAGAAGGAGTTCGCCGAGCGCACCGCCCTGTTCCAGGAGGCGCTGGACGTCGACGAGGTGATCGCGCAGCTGCTGGTCACCGAGGGCTTCGCCACGGTGGAAGACCTGGCCTGGGTCGAGCCGTACGAGATTTCGGATATCGAGGGCTTCGACGAGGAGACCGCCGAGGAACTGCAGGCCCGGGCCCGCGACTATCTCGAGAAGCTGGCCGCCGAACAGGACGCGAAGCGCAAGGAACTGGGCGT
Source organism: Brevundimonas sp. (assembly GCA_024711185.1). Classification (GTDB taxonomy): domain Bacteria; phylum Pseudomonadota; class Alphaproteobacteria; order Caulobacterales; family Caulobacteraceae; genus Brevundimonas. The sequence goes on from JANJTI010000346.1 coordinate 10,735, forward strand.
CGAGGACGGCGTGCTGGAGGTTCCGGGCGTGACCCTGCCGATGGCCGTGGCGCTGGGCGAGGGCGGCGTGAAGACCGTCGAGGACCTGGCTGATCTGGCCACTGACGAGATCCGCGGCGGCTACGAGATCCGGGGCGGCGAGCGCGTCAAGGTCGCGGGCGTCCTGGAAGCCTTCAACCTGGCCCAGGAAGAAGCCGAGATGCTGATCCTCCAGGCGCGCGTGGCCGCCGGCTGGATCGACGCCTCCGAGCTGCCGCAACCGGAACCCGAGCCGGAGTACGAGGAAGAGTACGCCGAGGGCGAGTACGACGCCGACGCGGTATTCGCCGATCTGGGCGAAGAGGCCGACGAGGGCGCGGTCGACGGCGATGCGGAGGCTTCGGACGAAGCCGCCGACGAACCCGAAAACGCGTGATGGGAGACCGGGCCGTCCATGGGAGTTCGCGACGCGACGATTGAGCGGGAACGCCGGGACCTGGTGACGCACCAGGTCATGGACGAATCTCGCCTGATCCGTTTCGTCGCCGCCCCGGACGGCGCGGTCGCCCCTGACCTGGCGCGCAAGCTGCCGGGCCGCGGCCTGTGGGTCGCCGCCGACCGGGCCTCGGTCGAGGCGGCGGTGAAGAAGAACCTGTTCGCGCGGGCCGCGAAGGCTCCGTTGAAACCCGCCGCCGATCTGGCGGATCGGGTGGAGCGCCTGCTCGCCCGGCGCTGTCTCGAGCAGCTGGGGCTTGCCCGACGCGAGGGCGTGCTTATCTCCGGCTTCGAGAAGGCGGCCGCCGCGATCCGGTCGGGCAAGGCCGCGTGGATCGTGGAGGCGTCAGACGGCTCGGCGGACGGCCGGGGCAAGCTGCTGGCCCTCGCCCGCCACCGGAGTCCGCCGCCGAAAGTGTGCGGCGCCTTCACCGCCGACGATTTGAGTTTGGCCCTCGGGCTGGAAAATGCGATACACGCCGTCCTGCTTGAGGGCGGGCGGGCCGATCGCTGGACCTTCGAGGTCGAACGACTGGTGGGATTTCGACCGTTGACGCCGCCCGGATGGAGCGCGGAGGCGGCCGGGGCCCCGGATGGATTTCAAGACGGGCGGGGTTCTGCTCCCTGATCGGGGGCGGAGCGCCGCACGGCTTTTTGTGTTTGACGACCCTTGTGACGAGACGGCGGACGATCCGTCGTCAAAGTAAAGCGACCGGATGACTGACGAGAACGACAAGACCAACGACGGCAAACCGACCCCTTCGACGACGGGGCCGCGCGCGCCGCTGAGCCTGAAGCCGCGGGCGGCGGGGTCGGTTTCGACCGGCACCGTGCGCCAGAGCTTCAGCCACGGCCGCACCAAGACCGTGGTGGTCGAGACCAAACGCCGCGTCGGCGCCGCCCCGGGCGGGCACCAGCGCCCGCAGGGCTTCGACGTGGCGCGACCGCGCCCTGAAGGCCCCGCCGCGCCGCAG
>JANJTI010000003.1 GCA_024711185.1 Brevundimonas sp.
CTCTGAGGGAAAGCGGGCGATCCGCCCTCCCCCGCCTCGGGCGGGAGAGGGCTAGGGTTCGGATCAGCCGTTCTCCAGCTCCACGTTCAGGCCCAGCGAGCGCATTTCCTTGACGAGCACGTTGAAGCTCTCGGGAATGCCCGCCTCGAAGCTGTCGTCGCCGCGGACGATGGCCTCGTAGACCTTGGTGCGGCCGGCCACGTCGTCCGACTTCACCGTCAGCATCTCCTGCAGGGTGTAGGCGGCGCCGTAGGCTTCCAGCGCCCACACCTCCATCTCGCCGAAGCGCTGGCCGCCGAACTGCGCCTTGCCGCCCAGGGGCTGCTGGGTGACCAGCGAGTACGGGCCGATGGAGCGGGCGTGGATCTTGTCGTCGACCAGGTGGTGCAGCTTCAGCATGTAGATGTAGCCGACCGTGACCGGACGCTTGAACTGCTCGCCGGTCTGCCCGTCGTAGACGATCGACTGGCCCGAACGGTCCAGACCCGCCTTTTCCAGCAGGTTCTCGATGTCGTTGATGTGGGCGCCGTCGAACACCGGGGTGGCGAAGGGCACGCCCTTCGACAGGTTCCGGGCCAGTTCGACCAGCTCCTCCTCGTCCTCCGGCAGCGGGGTTTCCGGGCCGTAGACCGAGCGCAGGTGATCGATCAGCGCCTGCTTCTGTCCGCCCTGTTGCCAGGCTTCCAGCAGGCCCTGGATCTGCTTGCCCAGACCCGCGGCGGCCCACCCCAGGTGGGTCTCGAAGATCTGGCCGATGTTCATGCGCGAGGGCACGCCCAGCGGGTTCAGCACCAGGTCGACGGTGGTTCCGTCCTCGAGGTGCGGCATGTCCTCGATCGGCAGGATCTTGGAGATGACGCCCTTGTTGCCGTGACGGCCGGCCATCTTGTCGCCCGGCTGAAGCTTGCGCTTCACGGCCACGAAGACCTTGACCATCTTCATCACGCCCGGCGGCAGCTCGTCGCCGCGCTGCAGCTTCTCGACCTTGTCCTCGAAGCGGCGGTCGAGCGCTTTGCGGGCGTCCTCGAACGACTTCTTCATGGCCTCGAGCTCGCCCATGGCCTTCTCGTCGTCGAGGGCGATCTGCCACCACAGGCCGCGCGACAGCTCGCCCAGCTTGTCCTCGGTGACTTCGCCGCGGCCCAGGCCCTTCGGACCCGAGACGGCGTTTCTGCCCAGCAGCAGCGGCTTCAGGCGCCCGTAGACGTTGCGCTCGAGGATCTTCAGCTCGTCGTCGCGGTCCTTGCCCAGACGCTCGATCTCGGCCCGTTCGATAGCCAGGGCGCGCTCGTCCTTGTCGACGCCGTGGCGGTTGAACACGCGCACGTCGACGATGGTGCCGGCCACGCCCGGCGGCAGACGCAGCGAGGTGTCGCGCACGTCCGACGCCTTCTCGCCGAAGATGGCGCGCAGCAGCTTCTCTTCCGGGGTCATCGGGCTCTCGCCCTTCGGCGTCACCTTGCCGACCAGGATGTCGCCCGGCTGGACCTCGGCGCCGATCGCCACGATGCCGGCCTCGTCGAGGTTGCGCAGGGCCTCCTCGCCGACGTTCGGGATGTCGCGGGTGATCTCTTCCGGCCCCAGCTTGGTGTCGCGGGCCATGACCTCGAACTCCTCGATGTGGATCGAGGTGAAGACGTCGTCGCGCACGATGCGCTCGGAGATCAGGATCGAGTCTTCGAAGTTGTAGCCGTTCCACGGCATGAAGGCGACGAGGGCGTTGCGGCCCAGCGCCAGTTCGCCCAGGTCCGTCGACGGGCCGTCGGCGATGACGTCGCCGGCCTTCACTTCATCGCCCACGCGCACGATCGGGCGCTGGTTGATGCAGGTCGACTGGTTCGAGCGCTGGAACTTCGACAGGCGGTAGATGTCGACGCCCGACCGGCCGGCGTCGAGGTCGCCGGTGGCGCGCACGACGATGCGGGTGCCGTCGATCTGCTCGACGACGCCGTCACGACGGGCCACCACCACGGCGCCGGAGTCGACGGCCACGACCGCCTCCATGCCGGTGCCGACCAGCGGCGCGTCCGACTGCACCAGCGGCACGGCCTGACGCTGCATGTTGGCGCCCATCAGCGCGCGGTTGGCGTCGTCGTTCTCGAGGAACGGGATCAGCGCCGCGGCGACCGAGACGACCTGCTTCGGCGACACGTCCATCATGTCGACGTCGGCTTTGGTCAGCAGCTGGGATTCGCCGTTGATCCGGCCGGGGACCAGGTCCTCGACGATCTCGCCGTTGTTCAGTTCGATGTTGGCCTGGGCGATGACGTGCTTCGCCTCCTCCATGGCCGAGATGTAGACCACCTCGTCCTGGGCCTTGCCGTCCTTCACCCGGCGGTACGGGCTCTCGATGAAGCCGTACTTGTTGACCCGGGCGTGCGTGGCCAGCGAGTTGATCAGGCCGATGTTCGGGCCTTCCGGCGTCTCGATCGGGCAGATGCGGCCGTAGTGGGTCGGGTGAACGTCGCGCACCTCGAAGCCGGCACGCTCACGGGTGAGACCGCCCGGGCCCAGCGCCGACAGGCGACGCTTGTGGGTGATCTCCGACAGCGGATTGGTCTGGTCCATGAACTGCGACAGCTGCGAGCTGCCGAAGAACTCACGCACCGCCGCCGCGGCCGGCTTGGCGTTGATCAGGTCGTGCGGCATGACCGTGTCGATGTCGACGGAGCTCATGCGCTCCTTGATCGCCCGCTCCATGCGCAGCAGGCCGACGCGGTACTGGTTCTCCAGCAGTTCGCCGACCGAGCGCACCCGGCGGTTGCCGAGGTTGTCGATGTCGTCGATCTCGCCCTGGCCGTCCTTCAGGCCGACGAGGATCTGCAGGACCTTGAGCACGTCCTCCTTGCGCAGCACGCGGATCTCGTCCGAGACCTCGGGACTCTCGAGGCGCATGTTCATCTTGACCCGGCCGACGGCCGACAGGTCGTAGCGCTCGGCGTCGAAGAACAGCGACTGGAACATGGCCTCGGCCGCTTCCGGCGTCGGGGGCTCGCCCGGGCGCATTACGCGGTAGACGTCGAACAGGGCGTCCTCGCGGCCGGTGTTCTTGTCCACCCGCAGGGTGTTGCGCATGTAGGCGCCGACCGTGACGTGATCGATGTCGAGCACGTCGATGGTGGTGAAGCCCTTCTCTTCCAGCAGGTTGATCGTGGCCTGGTCCAGCTCGTCGCCGGCCTCGGCGAAGATCTCGCCGGTCGAGTAGTCGACGGCGTCGGCGGCCAGGTACTTGGTCAGCAGGGCGTCGGCGGCCAGCGACAGCGACTTCAGGCCGTTGTCGGCCAGCTTCTTGGCCTGGCGGGCGCTGATCTTGGTGCCGGCGGGAGCGACCACCTCACCGGTGTCGGCGTCGACCAGATCGAACTCCGGCTTCACCCCGCGCCAGCGCTCGGGCTTGTACGGCGTGACCCAGCCCTCGCCGCGCTTCTCGTAGGGGACGGTCTCGTAGAAGGTCTTGAGGATCTCCTCGCCGTCCATGCCCAGCGCCATCAGGAAGGTGGTGGCGGGCAGCTTGCGGCGGCGGTCGATGCGGACATAGACGATGTCCTTGGCGTCGAACTCGAAGTCGAGCCACGAGCCGCGGTAGGGGATCACGCGGGCGGCGAACAGCAGCTTGCCCGAGCTGTGCGTCTTGCCCTTGTCGTGGTCGAAGAAGACGCCCGGCGAACGGTGCATCTGGGACACGATCACCCGCTCGGTCCCGTTGACGATGAAGGTGCCCTTGTCCGTCATGAGCGGGATGTCGCCCATGTAGACGTCCTGCTCCTTGATGTCCTTCACCGAGCGCGCGCCGGTCTCCTCGTCCGTCTCGAACACGATCAGGCGCAGCTTGACCTTCAGCGGCGCAGCGTAGGTCATGTCGCGCTGGATGCACTCCTCGACGTCGTACTTCGGCTCCTCGAACTCGTAGGAGACATATTCGAGGATGGCGCGTTCGTTGAAGTCCTTGATCGGGAAGACCGACTTGAAAACCGCCTCGATGCCTTCGTCGGTGCGCTGGCCCGGACGGCCCTCGCGCTGGAGGAACTGTTCGTACGAAGCGCGCTGGACCTCGATCAGGTTCGGCATCTGCACCGCTTCCGGGATGCGGCCGAACGAGTGGCGGATGCGCTTCTTGCCGGTGAACGAGGTGGCGGTGAGGAACTGACCGTTGACGGTGAGTTCCGCTTTGGACTTGGCCATTCTGTCTTCCCAATGCGGCGGGCCGGGCAGCCCGCGCTCAATGCAGCAGCCACGGGTCGCCATGGGGCGATCCGCGGCCATCGGTGTCGGCGTCCACCCTCGGGCCTTCCGGCTCCAGGACGCCTGAATTTCGGGCCCCCTTGGGGAGGGGCGCGCCTTCGCACCGGTCGGAGGGCGACAAACCGGGCCTCGGCGCTTTCGCGCAGACTCGTGACGGAGTTAGCGGAACGCGCTGATATACTCGCTTTGACGGCGAAATAAAGGTGGGCGCTGAAAAAGTTCGGCCCCCCCGCGGGGCCCGCGCGGCGCCTCTGGCGTCCGACCGACAAGCTGCTAGCGTCGCCGCATGAAGCACTTCGTCCCGCTCGCCGCCGCCCTCGTCCTCGCCGCTTGCGCCACCGCCCCCGATTCCGGCGCCCTGGCCGCCGCCGCCGCCCGCGAGGCCGCGGCCGAGGGCCACGAGCCCGGAACCCAGGCTTACTGGGACGCCGTCAACCGGCTCTATCTGACCCGCAACGCCGCCCGCCGCGGCTGGACCACCACCGAAAGCGGCCTGCAGTTCCGCCGGGTCGGCGCCGCCCGACCGGAGGGCCGCCAGCCGACGGCGGCCGACACGGTCAAGGTCCACTACCGCGGGACCTTCGTGGACGGGCGGGAGTTCGACAGCAGCTACGCCCGCAACGAGCCGGCCGAATTCCCGCTCGGCCGGGTCATCAAGGGCTGGACCGAGGGCGTCGCCCTGATGCGCGAGGGGGAGACCTTCGAATTCGTCATCCCGGCCGGGCTCGGCTACGGCGAGCGCTGGGTCGGCGGCGACGAGCTGCCGCCGAACTCGACCCTGCTGTTCACTGTCGAGCTCCTCGAGGTGAAGCCGGCCGCCTGAGCCGGAACCGCGAACATGACAGGGATTTAATGCGACGGTCCCGGTCGCGGGTTGACCGGCCCCGCCGCGCACGGGTGTTCTGCGCCTCCCGCTGTTGCTGTCGCGAGTTCCGATGATGCGTCCATCCGCCCGCCTGCTCGTCTCCGCCTGCGCGGCGGTCCTGCTGCTGGGGGCCGCCCCGGTCGCCGCCCAGGTCGGGACCCCCGCCCTGCCGGTGGCGCTGGCGCCGATTCCCGAGCCGCGCGAGACCCCCTACCCCGGAACCATCGGCATCGAGGTCGACGCCACCGACATCGACCGCCGCATCGTGTCGGTGCGCCAGAACATTCCCGTCGCCGGTCCCGGCCCCCTGACCCTGCTCTACCCGCTGTGGATCCCCGGCAACCATGGCCCGGTCGGACCCGTGGACGACGTCGCGGATCTGCGCATCACGGCGAACGGGCGGGTGCTGCCGTGGGTGCGCCACACGGTCGAGACCAACGCCTTCCAGGTCGAGGTCCCCGCCGGCGTCTCCTCGCTCGACGTCTCATTCAAGTGGCTGACCCCCATCGAGGGATCGCAGGGGCGGGTGGTGATCACCGACGAGATGCTCAACATCCAGTGGGAGAAGGCCCTGCTCTACCCGGCCGGCTACGACCACTCCGGTATCGTCTTCCGGCCGTCGTTGCGCCTGCCCACGGGCTGGAACTACGGCGTGGCGCTGGAGACCGAGTCCTTCGCCGATGGCCTGGCGACCTTCGCCCCGATCAGCCTCGAGCACCTCGCCGACAGTCCGGTCTTCGCCGGCGCCCACCACCGCACCTACGACCTCGACCCCGGCGGCCGCTCGCCGGTGCGCATGCAGGTGGTCGCCGACGCCCCGGAGATGCTGGTCGCCTCGGACGACCACATCGAGCTGCACCGCAACCTCGTGGACCAGGCCGACCGGTTGTTCGGCGCGCGTCACTTCGACCACTACGATTTCCTCGTCGCCGTTACGGACGGGCTCGGGGGCATCGGGCTGGAGCATCATCGCTCATCCGAGAACAGCGTGGACACGCGCTATTTCACCGACCCGCAGGCGACGCTGGCCGACCGCGACCTGCTCGGCCACGAGTACGTCCACTCCTGGAACGGCAAGTGGCGCCGTCCTGCGGACCAGTTGACCGGCAACCTCAACGAACCGGTGCAGAACTCCCTGCTCTGGGTCTACGAGGGCCAGACCCAGTACTGGGGCCTGGTGCTCACCGCCCGCGCCGGGCTGATGACGAAGCAGCAGGCGCTCGACGTCTTCGCCAACACCGCCGCCACCTATGCGGAGGACAATCCCGGCCGCGCGTGGCGGGCGCTGCAGGACACCACCAACGATCCGATCATCGCCCGCCGGAGGCCGCAGCCCTGGTCCAGCTTCCAGCGCAGCGAGGACTATTACCGCGAAGGCGCGATGATCTGGCTCGACGCCGACACCCTGATCCGCGAGCGGTCCGGCGGCCGCAAATCGCTGGACGATTTCGCCCGCGCCTTCTTCGGCGTTCAGGACGGAAGCTGGGATCCGGCGCCCTACACCTTTGACGACGTGGTCTCGACGCTGGACGGCGTGCGGGATGAGGACTGGGCCGGCTTCCTGCGGGCCCGGCTCGACGCCGCCGGCCCCGGCGCCCTCACGCCAAACGCCGGCATCGAGCGCGGCGGCTACCGGCTGGTCTGGCGCGAGACTCCGAACGACTATTCGAAGGCGCTCAACGCCGAGCTGGGCCGCGTCGACTTCCAGTATTCGCTGGGCCTGTCGCTCAACACCTCGAACCGGATCACCGCCGTACGCTGGGGCTCGCCCGCCTTCGAGGCCGGCTTGACCTCGGGCTGGGACGTGGTCGCCGTCAACGGCCGCGCCGCCAGCGCCGCAGCCCTCGCCGAGGCCGTCACCGCCGCGAAGGACCCGGCCGCGCCGGTGGAACTGATGGTGCGTCGCGGCGACCGCTTCCGCACCATTCGCTTCGACTACACGGGCGGCCTGCGCTACCCGCACCTCGAGCGCATCCCCGGAACCCCCGACCGCCTCGGCGACATCCTCGCCCCCCGCCGCCGCTGATCGCGAGGAGCCCGACCATGATCATCCGCACCGCCGCCCTGGCCCTGCTGCTGACCTCCGCCGCCCTGCCGGCGCTGGCCCAGACCTCGCAGGCCCACGCCCCCCTGCCCGCCGCAACCAGCCTCCCGCGCCCCCTGCCGCCGATCCCGGCGCCGCAGAACGTCGACTATCCGGGAACCATCGGCATCCGGGTCGATCTCACCGACCTTGCGCACAAGATCATCCGCACCCGCCAGACCATCCCGGTCCGCCGCGGGCCGCTGGTGCTGCAGTATCCCAGGTTCATTCCCGGCAACCACGCCGGCACGGGGCCGATCCAGCTGGTCTCGGGCCTCACGGTCACGGGGAACGGCGCCCGCATCGAATGGGTGCGCGACACCGTGGACCCCTACGCCTTTCATCTCGACATCCCGGCCGGCGTCGAGACCATCGAGGTCGCCTTCGAGTGGCTGACCCAGCCGGACAACGCCATCTGGCGCGTCGTCATGACCGATGAGATCGTCAACCTGCAGTGGGAGAAGGCGCTGCTGTATCCCGCCGGCCACCATCAGAGCCGGATCACCTTCGCCCCTTCCGTGATCCTCCCGGAAGGCTGGAACTACGGGGTGGCGCTGGACACCGTCTCGCGCGAGGGCGACGTGGCGACCTTCGCCCCCATCTCGCTCGAGCACCTCGCGGACAGCCCGATGTTCGCCGGCCGCCACTACCGTCGTGTCGACGTCGACCCGCGCGGAGCCGACGTCCACCTCAACCTCGTTGGCGACACCGCCGCCGCCATTCAGATCACGCCCGAATGGACGGCGAAATACGAGAGCCTCGTCCAGCAGGCCGACCGCCTGTTCGGGGCCCGGCATTTCGACCGCTACGAGTTCCTCTTCGGCCTGACCTCCCGCCTCGGCGGCATCGGGCTGGAGCATCACCGCTCGTCCGAGAACACGGCGGCGCCGAACTATTTCGCCTCAACGACTCCCTCCTTCGGTTCGCGCGGGCTCCTGCCGCATGAGTACGTGCACAGCTGGAATGGCAAGTTCCGCCGCCCGTCCGACGAGCTGGCGCCCAACTTCAACGTCCCGACGCAGAACAGTCTGATGTGGGTCTACGAAGGCCAGACCGAATACTGGGGCGACGTGCTCACCGCCCGCTCCGGCCTCGGAACGCTGGAAGAGGCGGTCATCAACCTGGCCGAGATCGCAGGCTTCTACGACCAGCAGCCCGGTCGCGCCTGGCGCGCCCTGCAAGACACCACCAATCACAACCTGCTCGGCTACCGGGTGCCGAACCCCTGGCCATCGTGGATGCGCGGCACCGGCGACTACTACCGGGAGGCGGCGCTGATCTGGCTCGACGCCGACACCCTGATCCGTGAGGCGACCGGCGATCGGAAGTCGCTCGACGACTTCGCGAAAGCCTTCTACGGCGTCGAGGACGGCGTGTGGGAGGCCCGCCCCTACACCTTCGACGACGTGGTCCAGCACCTCGACGCGGTGCACCCATACGACTGGGCCAGCTTCCTGCGCCAGCGCCTCGACGCCGTCGGGCCGGAAGCGGAGGCCCCGCTCGACGGCCTTGAACGGGCCGGCTGGCGGTTGACGTACGTCGACGAACTCACCCCCGTCGAGAAGCGGATGATGGGCGGCTGGGCCAACGACTTGCAGTATTCCCTGGGCTTCACCCTCGGCTCGGGCAACCGCATCACGGGCGTCCGCTGGGGCTCCCCGGCCTTCGAGGCCGGCCTCGGCCACGGCTGGGAACTGGTCGCCGTCGGCGACCGCGTCGCCTCGGCCGAGGTCCTGCGTGCGGCCGTGACCGCGGCGAAGGGCGGCTCGGAGCCGATCCGGCTGGTGGTCAAGCGCGGCGACGAGTTTCGCACCATCCCGATCGCCTGGCACGACGGCCTGCGCTACCCGCGGCTCGTCCGCATCGAGGGGACGCGCGACCGTCTCGCCGACATCTTCGCCCCGCGGCGGCGGTAGCGGCCGTCGCATTCCTCCCCCGCAGGGGGAGGGGGAC
>JANJTI010000016.1 GCA_024711185.1 Brevundimonas sp.
CGCCCTGACCCTGAAGAACCGCCGCGGGGCGGTGGTCCTGCACGCCCTCAATCCGGCCGCCCGCGCCGCCGGCCTGCGACGCGGCCAGAGCCAGGCCGATGCGCGGGCGATGCTGCCGCATCTCGTCTGCCAGCCTGCCGATACCGCCGTCGACGATCGGGCGCTGGAGGCGCTGGCGATCTGGGCCGAGCGCTGGTCGCCCTCGGTCGCTGTCGATCCCTCGCCCGACGGTCTGGAGGGGCTGTTCCTGGACGTCACGGGCGCGGGACATCTGTTCGGGGGCGAACGCGCCCTGCTGGCCCGCATTCGCGAACGCCTGGCCGAAGCCGGGATCGCGGCCCGCGCCGCCGCCGCGCCGACGCCGGGCGCGGCCTGGGCCCTGGCGCGCTGGAGCGACCCGGTCGAGCCGGCCCCGGTGGTGGGACAGGACCGGCTGCGCGACCGCCTGGCCGACCTGCCGCTGGCGGCGCTGCGGCTCGACGCCGCCGCCCTGACGCAGGCGCGACGCTTCGGACTGAAGCGGATCGGCGACCTTTATGCGATGCCGCGCGCCGGCCTGGCGCGGCGCTTCCGCGGCGGCGGCGGGGTCGAACTGGTGCGGCGGCTGGACCAGGCGCTGGGCTACGAGGGCGAGGCCCTGACGCCGGTGCGGCCGCCGGCCCGCTACCGCGCCTGGCAGGCCTTCGCCGAACCGCTGGGCGACCTCGCAGGGGTGGAGGCGCGGCTGCCGGAGCTGGCCGCGGATCTGGCGGCGGCGCTGGAGCGGGACGGGCAGGGCGCGCGCAGCCTGGCCCTGACCGGTTTCCGCACCGACGGCGAGACCACCTCGCTGGCGATCCGCACCGGGCGTCCGGGACGGGACCGGGCGGTGTGGCTGCGCCTGTTCCGCGAGGCGGGGCTGGGGCGGCTGGAGCTCGGCTTCGGCGTCGACGCCCTCATGCTGGCCGCCGAGGTCGTCGAGCCGCTGGTCGCCCGACAGGCGCCGCTCCACGACGAGGCCGCGGCGCGGCAGGTCGAGGATCTGGCGGCGCTGGTCGACCGCCTGTCGGCGCGCCTCGGCGAGGACCGGGTGCTGGTTCCCGAGCCGGTCGACAGCTGGATCCCCGAGCGGGCCGAGCGCTGGCGACCGGCCCTGGCCGGTCCGCCCCGGCGGCTGGAGGAGGATCCCGCGCGGCGACCGATCCTGCTGTTCGACCCGCCCGAGCCGGTTGAGGCCATCGCCGAACTGCCCGACGGGGCCCCGGCCCGCTTCACCTGGCGGCGGCTGTCGCGACGGGTGATCCGCGCCGACGGGCCAGAGCGCCTGTCGCCGGAGTGGTGGCGGCCGACCGACCGGCTGGGCGGGCGGACCCGCGACTACTACCGCGTCGAGGACGAGTCGGGCGGCCGCTACTGGCTGTTCCGCGAGGGGCTGTACGGGCGCGAGTACGGCGGCGGGGAGGACGAGCGGGCGCCGTCGTGGTGGATGCACGGGGTGCTGCCGTGAGCGGCTGGAGCGGCGAGTACGCCGAACTCGGCGCGATGACCAACTTCAGCTTCCTGGAGGGCGCGTCGCATCCGGGCGAACTGATGCTGCAGGCCAGGGCGCTGGGGCTGGCGGCGGTGGGCGTGGCCGACCGGAACACCCTGGCCGGGGTGGTGCGGGCGTTGATGGGGGCCGAGGAGGCGGGCCTGCCGCTGGTGGTCGGGTCGCGGCTGGGCTTCGTCGACGGGACCGAACTGATCGTGTTTCCGCGCGACCGGGCGGCGTACGGCCGCCTGTGCCGCCTGCTGTCGCTGGGCAAGAGCGAGGTGTTCTCCTTCCCGCGCAGCGGGGAGGGGGACCGTCCGGAGCCGCAGGCGGAGGATGGGGGAGGGGTCGCGGGACGGCTTCACCCCTCCCCATCGCGCTGCGACGGGGAGGAGACGGGCGCTCAGCCCTTCAGCAGCGCTTCCAGATGCGACAGCCAACGCCGCCCCAGCCGCAGCGCCTCGCCCGGCGAGCCGGTCTGCACCGGCAGGGTCGCGTCCCACAGGGCCAGTTCGAACTCGGGGTTGCGGGCGTCGGCGAACATCAGCCGCAGCACCACCTGCTCGGCGTCGGGGGCCATGACGTCCAGCGACTTGCGGGTTTCCCCGCGCCGGACCCGCGCGACCACGTGGCCGTCGACGATGACCTCGCCGCCCTCGATCTCCTCGAAGGCGTAGACCAGCCCCATGCCGCCGCGGTTCCACAGCACGGCGATCTGCGCTCCGTCGAAGTCGAGCCCGGCGGCGCGCCCCTCGGCGGGCGAGAGGGCCTCGGCCTCGGGAAGGACGCCCAGCGACTTGAGCAGGGCGCGCTTCATGCGCCGCACCGGCTCCATCCACCAGGCCAGCAGCAGGGCCCCGGTGGTCAGGGCCGCCGCGGCCAGCGCCACCAGCAGGACCACCCGGAGCGCCTCGGCCACGGCTCAGTCCTCCAGTTCGACGACCACCGGCACGTGGTCCGACGGCTTGTCCATGTCGCGGGCGTCGCGGTGGGTCTCGACGCCCCGGAAGCGGTCGGCGGCCTGCGGCGACAGCAGGTGGAAGTCGATCCGGATGCCATGGTCCCGCTGCCACGCGCCGGCCTGGTAGTCCCAGAAGGTGAAGGTCCCGGGAGGTTGCTTGCCGAGTTCGCCGGCGTCGTAGAGGCCGAGGTGGCGAAGCGCCCGGAAGGCGGCCTGGCTCTCGGGCTGGAACAGGGCGTCGCCCATCCAGGCGGCGGGGTTGCGGGCGTCCTCCGGGGTGGGGATGACGTTGTAGTCGCCGCACAGGGTGAACGCCTCCTCCTGGGCGAGGAGCGTGCGCGCGTGCGCCTGCAGCCGCTCGAACCACGCCAGCTTGTAGGCGAACTTGGCGGTTCCGATCGGGTTGCCGTTGGGCAGGTACAGGCAGCCGACCCGCACCGGCCGCGGGGTCTCGATCACCGCCTCGATGTAGCGCGCCTGTTCGGCCTCGGCCTCATGGCCGGACGCGTCGACGCCCGGGAGCCCCCGCCGCAGGTCGCTCATCGGGTGTTTCGAGAGCAGGGCGACGCCGTTGTAGGTCTTCTGCCCGTGGGTCTCGACGTTGTAGCCGAGGTCCTCGAACGCCTCGCGCGGGAACTTCTCGTCGAGGCACTTGATCTCCTGAAGCCCCACCACGTCCGGCTTCGCCGCCTCCAGCCACGCCAGCACCGTCGGCAGGCGGGCGTTGACCGAGTTCACGTTCCAGGTGGCGATGCGCATGCGCCATGCCTACGCCGTGTCGCCCGGGTCTGTGAAGCGTCGATCGCCGGAACGAAAGACGCCCCGGAGTCTCCTCCGGGGCGTCTGATCGGTCGGTCCGGCGCGCTTACTGCTCGGAGGCCGGCGCGGCGGCGGGGGCCGGCGTGAGGGTGCAGCCCCCGCCGATCCGCTGGGCGGTGGCGCAGGGGTAGATCTGCTGGGTCGCGTCGTCCTTGATGCGAGCGATGTAGCCCTCGCCCTCGGCGGCGCATTTGACCTCGACGAAGCGGCCGTTGGCGTTGGACCCCATCAGGCGAGCCTGCTGCACATTGCAGTTGGCCGCCTCGGTGCCGGCCAGTTTGGCCTGGACCGTGGCGTTCTGCTCGGCCGCGGTGGTGAAGCGGCAGGTTCCGCCGACCGAGGCGACCTGCAGGCAGTCCTGCAGCGTCCACTGGTCTCCGACCTTCTCCAGCCAGTAGCCATCGGCCCCCGCGCAGCCGACCTCGTAGACCACGTTGTTGGCGTCGCTCTTGCCGATGGCGAGAGCCTCGTCGATCGTGCAGCTCACGCCGGCGCTGCGGGCCCAGCCGCCGATCACGGCCAGCCCGTTCTGGTTGGCCGGGAGAATGCACTGCTGACCGACGTCGGCGGCCGGATCGCGCTGCCGCGCGGTGTAGGCGGTGCCCGCCAGCTCCAGGCAGCTGAACGCCTGGGGCGGAGTCGAGGCGACGAGGATGTAGCCGGGGCCTTCGGCGCACGCCGCCTCGTAGACCTGGCTCTCCCCAGTCAGCCCCGGGTTGGCCGCTTCGGTGACCTGGCAGTCGACGCCAGCGGCGGTCGCCTGGGCCTGGGCGGCGGCGAGGATCTGTTCGGCGGTCGGGGCGGCGGGAGCGGCCGGCTGCGCCTGCTGATCCCGATTGCGCCGCTCGGCCGCACGATCGTCGCGACGCGGCACGACGCGATCCTCGCGGGTGATGTCGCTCGAACGGTCGACCCTGTCGCCGCCCGTCGGGGGCTCCTGGGCGAAGGCGGGCTGGGCGGCCCCGAAAGTCAGGGCGAGAGCGCCCATCCATCCGATCATCGTCTTATGCACGCGGGCCTCCGGTCGAAAAAAGGTCGGCACACCCTTGGCGGGGCGGTGTGGCGGGGTCAAGGCAGGAGAGTGGCCGGCTGGACGTCGTGCCGCCGGCGGTCTATCCAAAGCATGAGTTTCGATTGGAGACGGACTTGGCGGACGGCGTCGCCACGACATCGACCGGGGCGGGCGGACGCGGCCTGACCTATCCGTTCGCCCCGCCGCCGCGATCGGGAGAAGCGGTCGAGGTCGCAGCGGGCGTGCTTTGGATGCGGCTGGCCATGCCGATGGCGCTGGATCACATCAATGTCTACGCGGTGCGCGACGGCGGCGAATGGGCCATCGTCGATACCGGCCTGAACCTGCCCGGCACGCGTGCCGAATGGGAGGCGCTGCTGGCGGGCCCTCTGCACGGGGGCCGGGTCAGTCGGGTGATCTGCACCCACATGCATCCCGACCATATCGGCCTGGCCGGCTGGCTGTGCGAGCGATTCCAGGCTCCGCTGGCGATGACGCGGCTCGAGTACGTCACCGCCCGCATGCTGCTGGCCGACACGGGCCGCCCCGCGCCGGAGAGCGGGGCCGACTTCTACCGGGCGGCGGGCTGGGACGAGGACCAGCTGGAAGGCTACCGTCGCGACTTCGGTCAGTTCGGACGGGCCGTGGCGGCGATGCCCGCCGGCTATGTCCGCATCCGCGAGGGCGAACGGCTGGCCATCGGCGGGGCGGACTGGCGGGTGGTGGTCGGAGAGGGACACAGCCCGGAGCATGCCTGCCTGTGGCGCGAAGCCGACGGCGTGGTGCTGGGCGGC
Organism: Brevundimonas sp.; assembly: GCA_024711185.1. Lineage (GTDB taxonomy): Bacteria > Pseudomonadota > Alphaproteobacteria > Caulobacterales > Caulobacteraceae > Brevundimonas. Next base: position 5,097 of record JANJTI010000016.1, read on the forward strand.
GACCAGATCCTGCCGAAGATCTCGTCGAACGTCTCGGTCTGGCCGACCGAGCCCGACGCCGACCCGCTCGGCGACTGGCTCGCCTCGCTGGAGCGCATGAAGGCGGTCTTCCCGGACGAGGTGCTGGTGCTGCCCTCCCATGGCGAGCCGTTTCTTGGCGTGCAGGCGCGCCTCGACGCCCTGTTGCGCGGCCACCGCACGGCCCTGCGCCGGCTGGAGCGGGCGCTGACCGTTCCGAAGCGGGCCGTCGACGTCTTTCCGGCCCTGTTCGCCCGCCCCGTCGGCGACGGGGTGCGCGGCATGGCCACCGGCGAGGCCGTGGCTCATCTCAACTATCTGCTCCGACAGGGCCGCGCCGGACGCGTCCGGGACGCCGACGGCGTCGACTGGTGGAGCGCTGCAACCCAGGGAAGGGCGACATGACCGACCACATCACCACGCACCTGGCCAGAGGCGTGCTCACCGTCGCGCTGAACCGGCCGGAGAAGAAGAACGCCATCACCCAGGCCATGTATGCGGCCCTGTCGGAGGCGACCGAACGGGCGCGCGCCGACGACGCCGTCCGGGTCCTGCTGTTCCGCGCCGAGGGCGACAGCTTCTCGGCCGGCAACGACATCGGCGACTTCATCGCCATCGGCTCGCAGACCGAGCAGCCCTTCGACATGGCGGTGTTCCGCTTCCTCAAGGCGCTGGCCGAGCTGGACAAGCCTGCCGTCGCGGCGGTGCGCGGGCGTGCGGTGGGCATCGGTCTCACCCTGCTGCTCCACTGCGACATGGTCGTCGTGGCCGAGGACGCGCTGTTGTCGGCCCCCTTCGTCAATCTCGCCCTGGCGCCAGAAGCCGCGTCGTCCCTGCTGCTGCCGCAGGTCCTCGGCCACCAGCGCGCCTTCGAGGTCTTCGCCCTCGGCGAGCCGATCGACGGGCGCACCGCCCTGGCCTGGGGCCTCGCCAACCGCGCGGTTCCGGCGGGCGAGGTCGAGGCGACGGCGGCCGGGCTGGCCGCGAAGCTCGCCGCCCGGGCGCCCAACTCGCTCCGCAAGACCAAGCGGCTGATGCGCGACTCCGCCGCCCTGTGGAGCCGCATGCAGGTCGAGGGCGAGGCCTTCGGCAGCCAGATGAAGAGCCCCGAGGCGATGGAGGCCTTCATGGCCTTCACCCAGAAGCGCGCGCCGGACTTCTCGAAAGCCGGTTGATTCGCCCGCGCGTCGGCCTTAGGTGCGCGCGCCTCATGACCCACGCGCCTCTCGCCACCTCTGAAACGCCCGACTGGCGGGTCGAGCCCGAGCGCGGCGCCGACGCCCCCGTCGTGGAGGCCCTGGTCCTGGCCGCCTTCGGTCCCGGCCGCTTCGCCAAGACGGCCGAGCGGCTGCGCGAAGGCGCCCGGCCGGCGTACGGCTTCGTCATCCGCAGCGAGGGCCGGGTCATCGGCTCGGTGCGGCTGTGGTCGATCCGGATCGGCGACAGGCCGGCCCTGTTCCTCGGACCGATCGCGGTGGAGGCGGGAAGCCGTCGCGAGGGCATGGGCGCAGCGCTGGTGCGCGCCTGTCTGGAGGCCGCCGCCGGCGCCGGCGTGCTGCTGGTCGGGGACCCGCCGTACTTCACCCGCTTCGGCTTCCGTCCGGCGGCGGAGGCGCGACTGCCGGGCCCCGTGGATCGGCGCCGGGTCATGTGGATCGGGCCCGGGGAGCCGGTCGGCGCGGTCCGCCGCGCCTGAACGCTTTGCGCCCGGCGCGGCGCGGCCTAAGTCTGGGTCATGGCCAGGCCGGATGAAAAGCGAAGCGGACTTGCCGGCGTCACCGCGGCGGCGCGGCAGGCCCCCGGCCGGGGACTGCCGCCGGTGCACCTGTGGAACCCGCCGCACTGTGGCGAGATCGACATCCTCATCCGTCGCGACGGCGTCTGGATGCACGAGGGTTCGCCCATCGGCCGGTCCGAACTGGTCCGGCTGTTCTCGACCGTGCTGCGCAAGGATCCGGACGGCTACTGCCTGGTCACCCCGGTCGAGAAGCTGACCATCCGGGTCGAGGATCTGCCGTTCCGCGCCGTCTCGGTCGAGACCCGCGACGGGGCCCTCGTCTTCACGACCGACGTGGGCGACGAGGTCGAGGCGGGGCCGGATCACCCCGTGGTCGTCGAGACCGACCCGGTCAGCGAGGAGCCGTCGCCGCGTCTCCGCGTGCGCGCCGACCTCTGGGCCCGCATCGCCCGGCCGGTCTTCTACGAGCTGGTCGAGATGGCCGGGACGGAGAGCGGTCGGCTGGTGGTGCGCTCGAACGGCGCGGCCTTCCCGCTCGGGCCGGCCGGGGCGGACGCGGCGTGAGCCTGGGAACCCTGAGAGCCCGGCTGGTCGACCGGCTGATCCCTACCTCGACCTGGTCGCCCGAGGCGGGGGCGGTGCGGTCCGACTTCGACCTCAACCCGGACGCCGAGCGGCCGGCCCGGCGTCTGCGTCCGGCGGCGGTGCTCGTCCCGGTCATCGCCCGCCCGGAAGGGGCGGCGGTGCTGATGACCCGGCGATCCGACAGTCTGGCCAGCCACACGGGCCAGATCGCCTTTCCCGGAGGTCGCCTCGACCCCGGGGAGACGGCGGCGCAGGCGGCCCTGCGCGAGGCCTGGGAAGAGGTGTCCCTCGATCCGGGCGCCGTCGAGGTGATCGGCCTCGGGGACGCCTACGAGACCGGCACCGGCTTTCTGGTCACCCCCGTCGTCGGCTGGCTCACGGAGAGCCCGACGGTCCGGCCGTCGCCGGACGAGGTCGCCGAGGTCTTCGAGGCGCCATGGGATTTCCTGATGGACCCGGCCAATCACCGCCGCGAGTCCTACCAGCGCGACGGCGAGCCGCGGCGCTGGTTCTGGGCCGTGCCCT
>JANJTI010000048.1 GCA_024711185.1 Brevundimonas sp.
TAGTCGAGGCCGACGTTGTTGAGGAAGCGCAGACGGTCGTTGATCTCCTTCAGGATCCGCCGCGCGATCTCCATCTGCTTGTCGGTGAGTTGGCCATCCAGGGCGGTGAACCACTCGTGCGCCGCCTTGATGGACAGCCAGCTGATCTCGGCGATGTCCTGACCGGCCACCTTGACCGCCAAGGCCTCGGGCTTGAGGCGCTTGCCGCCGCAGGCCTCGCACGGAGTCTCGGACTGGAAGCGGCCCAGCTCCTCGCGCACCCAGGCGGAGTCGGTCTCCCGCCAGCGCCGCTCGAGGTTGGGGAGCACGCCCTCGAAGGCCTTGGTGGTCTCGTAGGTGCGGGCGTTGTCGTCGTAGGTGAATTTGATCTTTTCCGTCCCGGAGCCGTGCAGGACGACGGCCTGGGCCTTGTCCGGCAGCTCGCGCCACGGCCTGTCCATCGAGAACCCGTAATGGCGGCTGAGCGACTGCAGCGTCTGGGTGTAGAGCGGCGAGGGGCCGTGCGACCACGGGGCCACCGCGCCCTTGTGCAGGCTCTTGTCGCGGTCGGGCACCACCAGGTCAGCGTCGAAGGCCAGCTTGACGCCGAGGCCGTCGCAGACCGGGCAGGCGCCGAACGGGTTGTTGAACGAGAACAGCCGCGGCTCGATCTCGCTGATGGTGAAGCCGGAGACCGGGCAGGCGAACTTCTCCGAGAAGACGATCCGTCGCGGCTCGCTCTCGCCCTCGGCGACAGTCGCCCATTCCGCCGTGGCGATGCCGTCGGCCAGACCCAGCGCGGTCTGGAGGCTGTCGGCGTAGCGGCCCTCCAGCCCCGGTTTGGTGACGATGCGGTCCACGACGATGTCGATGTCGTGCTTGAACTTCTTGTCGAGCGTCGGCGCATCCTCGATGGCGTAGAATTCGCCGTCGATCTTCAGCCGCTGGAAGCCCGAGCGCTGCCACTCGGCGATCTCCTTGCGGTATTCGCCCTTGCGGCCGCGCACGACGGGGGCGAGCAACAGCAGGCGTTCGCCGTCGGGGAGGGCGGTCAGCTTGTCGACCATCTGGCTGATGGTCTGGCTCTCGATGGGCAGGCCGGTGGCGGGAGAGTAGGGGACGCCGACCCGCGCCCACAGCAGGCGCATGTAGTCATGGATCTCGGTCACCGTGCCGACCGTCGAACGCGGGTTCTTCGAGGTCGTCTTCTGCTCGATGGAGATGGCCGGCGACAGGCCCTCGATCAGGTCGACGTCGGGCTTCCCCATCAGCTCGAGAAACTGGCGGGCGTAGGCCGAGAGGCTCTCGACGTAGCGGCGCTGTCCCTCGGCGTAGATGGTGTCGAAGGCGAGCGACGACTTCCCCGACCCCGACAGGCCGGTCATGACCACCAGCTTCTCGCGCGGGATGTCGAGGTCGACGCCCTTGAGATTGTGCTCGCGCGCGCCGCGCACGCGGATGAAGTTGTGCTTTTCGGTCATGGAATCCGGAAACGCCAGGAAGCCGGAGCAGGCTCCGGCGCGACGGCGGTATATGGGGAGCAATTCGCCAGATTCAGCAAGAACAAGGCGGGAACATTGTGGCTGGCGGCGTGCGGCTGCTGACAGCAGATGGCAGCAGGCGCCGTTCACTCCGTCGGCGAGCCCGGCTCCGGCTTGCGCACATACCGCTCGCCCTTGCCCAACAGCACCCCGTTGGCTCCGGCGACACCCAGCTCAAGGCTCTCGGCGATGCGGCGGGCGCGTTCGATGAAGTGGTGGGCGGCGAGGGGCGGGCAGACCTCGCGGGCGGTCCGCTCGAACAACTCCAGCCAGCGGTCGAAGTGGACCGCGTCGACCGGCAGGGGCAGGTGCTTCGGCATCGGGCGGCCATGATAGACGCCGCTCATCAGCGCCACCGAAGACCAGAACAGCCGCATCTGCTGCAGGTGCGGCTCCCAGTCGGAGATGCGCGCGTCGAACACCGGGCCGAGCAGGGGGTCGGCGCGCACTTTCGTATAGAAGTCGTCGACCAGGCGGGCGATCATCGCCTCGTCGATGCCGGTCTCGGCCCGGATCTGTTCGATCAGGGCCTCGCGGCGGCTGGCCAGTTCGGCAGGTGGGACGCGGGGCTGCATGGCTCCGGATGTAGGGCCGTGCACGTCCGCGGACCAGCCGGCGCCGCACGCCTGCGACGACGCATCACGGCCTCGTCATCATCCGTGTCCGGCGAAAACGCTTGCACGCCGGGCCCGCCGCTCGCATCTTCCGGGCGTACGAGTGAACCGGCCCGGAGGCCCGACGAACATGATCAGCACGCTGGAAATCGCTGTCGCCCTTTCCGCCCCGCTGCTCGTGCTCGCCTATGTCGCTCTCCAACCCCGGCCGAAACCTGTCCGCATCCGCGCTCGCGACGCTCGATCGCGTCGCCGCCCGCGCGCCTGACGGCCGGACCCTTTTCGAAAACCTGAGCCTCGCCTTCGGGCGGGAGCGCACCGGCCTCGTCGGGCGCAACGGGTCCGGCAAGACGACCCTTCTGCGGCTGATCGCCGGGCGCGCCGAGCCGTGCGAGGGTGCAGTGGCGCGCGCCGGTTCGGTGGCCTGGCTGGCGCAGCATGTCGAGATCGGCGCCGGCGAGCCGGCGGCAAGCACTCTCGGCGTCGGGGCCGCCCGGGCCGTGGTGGCGCGCGTGCTGGCGGGGCGGGGGAGCGAAGAGGATCTCGCCGGGGCGGACTGGACGCTGGAGAGCCGCACCGCCGCGGCGCTGGCCAAGGTCGGGCTCGCCGGACTCGACCTGGACCGGCCGGTCACGAGCCTGAGCGGCGGCGAGCAGACCCGCCTGAGGCTGGCGGCCCTGCTGCTCGACCCGCCCGACCTGCTGCTCCTCGACGAGCCGACCAATCACATGGACGCCGAAGGTCGGGCCCGTGTCGCCGAGGTGCTGGGCCGCTGGCCGGGCGGGGTGGTGGTGGCGAGTCACGACCGGGTCCTGCTGAGGGAGATGGATCGCATCGTCGAGCTGTCGAGCCTGGGCGCGGCGACCTACGGCGGCGGCTACGATCTGTACGCGGAACGCAAGGCCGCCGAGCGGGCCGCGGCGGAGCGGTCGCTCGAGACGGCCGAGCGCGACCTTGACCGCGCAGCCCGGTACAACCAGCGCGCGCTGGACCGCAAGTCCCGGCGCGACAGGGCCGGGCGGGCGTTCGCCATGAAGGCGTCCGAGCCGAAGATACTGCTGGGGGCGATGAAGGAGTGGGCGGAGAATTCCGGCGGGCGGGAAGACCGGCTGGCCGAGCGCCGGGCCTCGGCCGCGGCGGCGGAATTGGCCGAGGCCCGCGAGCGGGTCGAGCGGGTGCGGGCGCTGGACGTTCCACTGCCGCCGACCCGGCTCCCGGCGGGCCGCATCGTGCTGGCGATGGAGGCGGCGACGTGGGAGGCGCCGGACGGCCGCCGGATCGTCGGCCCGCTGTCGCTGCGGCTTGCGGGCCCGGAACGGGTTGCGGTGGCAGGGCTCAACGGAGCCGGGAAGTCGACCCTTCTCAAACTCATCGCAGGCGCGCTGGAGCCGACGGAAGGGCGGGTCGATCGGCCCGTCGCCTCGGCCCTGCTGGACCAGGGGGCGGCGCTGCTGCGGCCTGCGGAGACCCTGCTCGAGGGATACCGGCGGCTGAACCCGGAGACGACGCCCAACGAGGCCCACGCCGCGCTGGCCCGGTTCCTGTTCCGCAACGCGGCCGCGCAGAGGACCGTCGCCAGCCTGTCGGGCGGCGAGCGCCTGCGGGCGGCGCTGGCCTGCGTGATGAGCGGGGTCCGGCCGCCGCAGCTGCTGATCCTCGACGAGCCGACCAATCACCTCGACCTCGACTCCATCGCGGCTGTCGAGGCGGCGCTGAGGGCGTGGGACGGGGCGCTGGTCGTGGTCAGCCACGACCCGGAGTTCCTCGAAGCTGTCGGCGTCGACCGGCGGCTCGAACTCAGGCGGTGCGATTGAAGGCCACGGCTCGACCGTCGCCGGCGTGGGCCTGGCCGCTGGAGCCGTAGGCCGAGGGCGCGCCGCGCTGGCCGGCGACCTCGGCGGCGATGGTGCGGACCAGCCCCTCCGAGATGCTGCGCGCCGCCTCCACCGCGCGGGCGTGGCGCGACAGGATGGCCTCGAAGGCCTCGGTGGCGCGGATAAGGGCGGTGCGTTCGGCCGCCGGGGCGGCGGCGATCATCGCCGGATCGGCCTTCAGCTGGGCCGACTCGCGCCGGTAGGCGTTGGCCAGCTCGGCGGTGCCGGCGACGATGGCGGCGGCGTCCTGCGGCCGGCGCGCCTCGAAGGCCTTCGCTTCCTCGGTCAACGACGCAGTCAGCCGGTCGGTCAGGTCCACGAGCTGGCGGACCCGGGCGGTGGCGTTGAGGGCGGCTCCGGTCATTGCGACTGCTCCTGCATCTTCAGCATCTGGGCGACGACCTGGTCGGCAAGGCCGATGCCGCCGGCCTTCACCGTCTGTTTCGCCATGGCCTCGACCATGAAGCTGCGCCAGGTCTCCTCGCCCTGGCCGCCGCCGAACGGACCGTCGGTGCGCAGCCCCTCGAACATCGGCTTCAGCATCTGGGCGAGGAAGGAGGCCTCGAACGCCTCGGCCGTCTCGCGCATGCGGGCGGTCGCTGCTGGCGGCGGGGTCCGGGGAGAGAGGGCGTCGATCATGGTCACATCACCTCGATGTCGGCCTGCAGGGCGCCGGCGGCCTTGATGGCCTGCAGGATGGAGATCATGTCGCGCGGGCTGACGCCGAGGGCGTTGAGGCCGTTGACCAGCGAGGACAGCGAGGCCCCGCCGCCGACCATCCGCATCTGCACGCCGCGTTCCTCCTCGACCTGCACCTGGGAGTCGGGGACGACGACCGTCTGTCCGCCGCGGCTGAACGGCTCGGGCTGGCTGACGAAGGGCGTTTCTTGCACCGAGACGGTCAGGTTGCCCTGGGCGATGGCGACGGTGGAGACCCGCACCGCCTCGCCCATGACGATGACGCCGTTGACCTCGTCGATGATCACCCGGGCCGGCGCGTCCACTGACACGGGCAGGTTCTCGACCTGGCTGATGAAGCCGGCCATGCCCATCTGACCGGGCGCGCGCAGGGCTACGACGGTGCCGTTCTCCGCCAGGGCCGTGCCCGGGTAGACCTGGTTGATTGCCGAGGCGACGCGCTGGGCCGTGGTGAAGTCGGGATTGCGCAGCGTCAGCCGCACCTCGTTCATGTTGGCCAGCTGGAAGCCGGTCTCGCGCTCGACCGTGGCGCCCGAGGCGATGCGGCCGGCCGTCGGCACGCCGCGCGTGACCGACGAGCCCGACGCGCCGGAGGCCGAGACGGCGCCGGTCTGGATGGAGCCTTGGGCGACCGCGTAGACCTGCCCGTCCGCGCCCTGAAGGCTGGTGACCAGCAGGGTGCCGCCCAACAGGCTCTTGGCGTCGCACATCGACGAGACGGAGACGTCGATCCGCGAGCCGGGGGTGGCGAAGGGCGGCAGCTCGGCCGTCACCATGATCGCCGCCATGTTCTTGGAGTTGGCGTTCGAGCCGCGGATGTTGACTCCTAGTCGTTCGGTCATCCCTTCAAGCGACTGGCGGGTGAAGGGGCAGTTGCGCAGCGAGTCGCCGGTGCCGTTCAGCCCCACCACCAGACCGTAGCCGACCAGCTGGTTGGTGCGCACGCCCTCGACGGCGGCGATGTCCT
>JANJTI010000055.1 GCA_024711185.1 Brevundimonas sp.
CATCGAGTTGTTCAGGCTGTGGAAGCCGGCCAGGGTCACGAACTGGAACTTGTAGCCCATGGCGCCCAGCTCACGCTGGAACTTGGCGATGGTCGCCTTGTCCAGCTTGGCTTCCCAGTTGAACGAGGGCGAGCAGTTGTAGGCCATCAGCTTGCCGGGATGTTCCTTCTGGACCGCCTCGGCGAACCGCCGCGCGTCGTCCAGGTCCGGGTGCGACGTCTCCCACCACAGCAGGTCGGCGTACTTCGCATAGGCCAGGCCGCGGGCGATGCAGTGGTCCAGGCCCGTCCCCGGCTTGAGGCGGAAGAAACCCTCCGGCGTGCGGTTGTCGCGGTCGATGAACGGGTGGTCCCGCTCGTCGACGTCTGAGGTGATCAGCTGGGCGCTCTCCGCATCGGTGCGCGCCACCGTCAGGGTGGCGACGCCGCAGACGTCGGCCGCCAGCCGCGCGGCGATCAGATTGCGTTCGTGCGCCTGGGTGGGGATCAGCACCTTGCCGCCCAGATGGCCGCACTTCTTCTCGCTGGCCAGCTGGTCTTCGAAGTGGACGCCCGCGGCGCCGGCCTCGATGAAGGCCTTCATGATCTCGAAGCTGTTGAGCGGCCCGCCGAAGCCGGCCTCGGCGTCGGCGACGATCGGCGCGAACCAGTCGCGCTTCGCTCCACCCTCGGCATGCTCGATCTGGTCGGCGCGCTGCAGGGTGCGGTTGATGCGCCGGCACAGCTCGGGCGCGGCGTTGGCCGGATACAGCGACTGGTCGGGATACATGGCCGAGGCCGTGTTCGCGTCGGCGGCGACCTGCCAGCCGGACAGGTAGATGGCCTTCAGCCCCGCCTTGACCATCTGCATGGCCTGGTTGCCGGTTACCGCGCCCAGCGCGTTGATGTAGGGCTCGCTGTGCAGCAGCTCCCACAGGCGGTTGGCGCCGCGCTCGGCCAGGGTGTGGGTGATCGGCACCGAACCCCGCAGGCGCAGCACATCCTCCGGCGTGTACGGGCGCTCGACGCCCTCGAAGCGGCCGGCGGGGGACGGGACGAGGTCTGCGAAGCTGGTCATGGCGGTTCTCCGATGCCGATGCGCGGCGGTGTCGGCAGGAGAACACCTGGAAGTCAAAACCGGTACACAGTTCGTTCCGAATATCGGGTCGTTTGGTCACATCGTGACACTTAAAGTTAAGACATTTTGTGACATCGTGCGGCCATGGACGTCGCCGACCGCAAGCTGTTCCTCGGCGGCCGCCTCAAGCGGCTGCGGCGCGATCTGGGGCTCACCCAGACCGCCATGGCCGCCGACCTCGGCTGTTCGCCCAGCTATCTCAACCACATCGAGCGCAACCAGCGCCCCGTGTCGGCCCAGCTGCTGCTGCGCCTGGCCGAGACCTATGACGTCGATCTGCGGACCTTCGGGCCCTCCGGCGGCCCGGCCACCGAAGCGACCCTGTCCGAGGCCTTCGCCGACCCGGTGTTCCAGGGCCTGGCGGTGCCGCGGCACGAAATCGTCCAGCTGGCCGAGGATCAGCCGGCCGCCGCCGACGCCGTCCTGCGCCTGTACCGCGCCTTCGCCGACCGCCGCGCCCGCGACCGGGCCGAGACGGATGCGACCGGCGCTGCGGACGAGACTCCCGCCGACTGGGTGCGTGAATACGTGCAGTCGAAGCGCAACCACTTCCCCGAGCTCGACGTCGCCGGCGAGGCCCTCGCCACCGCCCTCGAGGCGGACCTCCCCGGCGAGCCGTTCGAGGCCCGCGCCCGCGCCCGGCTGCAGGCCCGTCACGGCCTGTCGGTGCGCACCCTGCCCGACGACGTCATGGTCGAGTGGACCCGCCGCTTCGACCCGCACCGCCGCCGCCTGCTGTTGTCCGAGACGCTCGGCCCCTCCTCCCGCGCCTTCGCCGTCGCCTTCCAGCTGGCCCTGGCCGAGCACGACGCCGAACTGACGGCCCTCACCGACGCCGCCAAGGCCCCCGACGAGCCCACCCGCCGCCTGCTCAAGGTGTCGCTGGCCAACACCCTCGCCGCCGCCATCCTCATGCCCTACGCGGCCTTCCAGGCTGCAGCGGAGGCGACCGGCTACGATCTCGCCCGCCTGCAGGCCCGCTTCGGCGTCTCCCTTGAGCAGGCGGCGCACCGCCTGACCACCCTGTCGCGGCCGACAGCGCGGGGCGTCCCCTTCTTCCTCATGCGGGTGGACCAGGCCGGCAACGTCTCCAAGCGCTTCGCCGCCGGGGCCTTCCCCTTCTCCCGCTTCGGCGGCGCCTGCCCGCGCTGGCGGCTGCACTCCGCCTTCCGCACCCCAGGCCGCATCGTCACCCAGATCGTCGAGACGCCGGACGGCCAGCGCTGGTTCACCCTCGCCCGCACCGTCGACCGGCAGGGCCGCGACGCCTTCACCGAAAGCCATGACCTCGCCATCGGCCTCGGCTGCGAGCTGAAACACGCCCACCGCCTGATCTACGCCCGCGGCCTCGACCTGGGCGCGCCCGAGGTCACCCCCATCGGCCCCGCCTGCCGGCTGTGCCACCGCCACCCCTGCGCCGAACGCGCCGCCCCGCCGGTGGATCGGCCGCTGACGGTCGACGACTGGTCCAAGTCGGTCAGCCCCTATCCATTTGCGGCGGGGTGAGTTGCCTACTCCCGGTTGGTAGAGCGGCTGCCGTGGCTCTGTTAGCCTGCAAGCATGGCTGACCACGCCCTCAAGCTCGATCTGGATGCGGAGACCCACGCGCGGCTCTCCGCCTTGGCCGCGCGCGAGGGGCTATCGCTGGAAGCATGGGCGCGGCGGCGACTCGAGAGTGCAGACTCCACACCGGGCGCGCGGGAGGATGGTTCGAGGTCCGAGCCGTCGCATGACTGGTTTGAAGCCGACCGCCGACTTGCCGAATACGACCGCACTGGCGAGTCGGTTGACGCCGAGACCTGGCTGACGGAACTGGAAGCCGAAGTGCGCGCCCGCCGCTCGAGGTGAACTCCGCGCTGCCCGTCAGGATCTCTGCCGCAGCCCGGGCGGATCAGGCCCGTTTGGCCGACTTTCTTGCCGGCCGAAGCCCCGAGGCGGCGGACCGTGCGCTCCTCATCCTGAGAGAAGCTCTTCATCGCCTTTCACGGCATCCGGCCATCGGCCGCCCGGCGGGCGGCGACCGGCGCGAGCTGTCGGTGCGTTTCGGCGCGAGCGGCTACGTTATCCAGCACAGGATTGATCCAGAAACCATCGTCGTCGCCCGCATCTTCCATACCCGCGAGCAGCGCCGGGCGGACTAGAGTGAACGCGCCCCCGCCCGCTCCAGCAGCCCCGCCACCACTGCGGCGGGGTCCTTCGTGTCGCGATCCAGCAGGAGCTCGATGTCCCTCCGAAGCGAAGGATCGCCCGACACCGCCGTCAGGTGCGACAGCCACTCCTCACGGGTCAGCACTCCGTCCTCGCGGCTCCCGTCGATCAGCGGCCGAAGAAAGTCGAACCAGTCGCCCCCGCTCGCCCGCCTCTGAGCCGCCTCCGCCACGAGGGCGAACACCGCCCCGCAGGCGTAGTGCGCCCGGTGTTCGCCCCGCGCCGCGGCATCCGCGACCGGCTCGTCCGCCAGCCTGATGCAGTCGTCGACTTCCTTCTGCAGTTCCATCCGGTCGTCCCAGGCGGGGTCGATGGCCTTCAGGGCGCGGATGGCCATCAGGTCGGCGCCGCCCTC
>JANJTI010000059.1 GCA_024711185.1 Brevundimonas sp.
GGTGCGCCGGGCCCGCGCCGCCTCCGGACACCTGATGAAGGTCGAGGTCGAGGTCGACGGGCTGGACCAGTTCGACGAGGCCCTGGCCGGGCGCCCCGACGTGATCATGCTCGACAATTTCACCCTGCCGATGCTGCGCGAGGCGGTCGGGCGCGTGAAGGACCGCCCCGGGCGGCCGGCGCTCGAGGCCTCGGGCGGCGTGAACCTCGACATGGTCGGCAGCATCGCCGGGACGGGGGTGGACGTGATCTCGGTCGGCGCCCTGACCCATTCGGCTCCTTCGCTCGATATCGGCCTCGACGCCCTGCCGGCCTGATCGGCGAACCGCGCTACGGAACGAGGCCCCGGCCCGACGGTTTCCTTCACAACGGAAGGAGATCGCCATGACCCACGCGCCGAGAATTCCCAAGGAGCAGCAAAGCTTCGCCGACAAGGGCGCGGCGTCGGCCAAGGACGCCGCCAACGCCGATCGCCGCGACCTGCGCACCAATGTGAGGACCGGCCAGCCCGGCGACGCCGACGTCAACACCGGCCAGCAGGGCCGCTACGGCGACATCAAGCAGAACACCACCCACCAGGGCTACCAGCAGGACCGCTGATCATGACCGACAACAACCAGCACACGCCCGAGCCGGTCGACGAGAAGCGCTGGGGCGGACCGGGCTCCAGCCACCAGAACGCGAAACAGGAGCCGCCCACGTTCGAGGACCCGCGCGAGGGTGGGCCGACCAATCCGCGCAACAGCAAGATCTCGGGCGGCGGCGGCGAGCGCGACCTCAAGCACAGCCATATGGACGAGCACCGCTCGTCCAAGGGTCACCGCGACGCCTGACGAGCGTCAGGCCAGCGGGGCGGCGGGCGTCTCTGTCGGCGCCGGAGCGGCCGCGCGGGCGGCCGGGCGAGAAGCGGCCGCGGCCGGCGGGACAGCGGCGGAGGCGACCGGCGGATTCGTCGGCGCGGCGGCCGGAGCCGCCGGCGCCTCGGCCGGGGGTCGGCCTTCCTGGGCGAGGAGCAGGTTGTAGGCGATGGCGCCGGCCTCGCGCACCGGCCCGGTCGGATCCAGACTGGCCTGCACGAGCCGCGGAGCCTCGGCCTCCGACGAAGGACGGGCGGCATAGGCGAAGGAGCTGCGTGAACCGGCGCCGCCGAAGCGGTAGAACAGATGGTCCCCGACCTGGCCGACGCGGATCAGGCTGTTCCGCCAGCCCGGAGCCACCGCGGTGGTGTGGAAGTGGGTGGCGGCGCCGACCCGGGCGTAGACCTCGCCCGACAGGGCCCCTGAGGCGATGTCCCGGGCGCGGTTCCATGCCGCGCGGTTGACGCGGCCGCGCATCGACCCGTCGCAGGTGAAGCTGAACTGACAGCCCGTGCGCCGCCCGGCGCCCTGGAAGACGACGCCGCAGACGCTTTTCGGGAACGCCGGGTGACGCACCCGGTTGAGAACCACCTGGACCACAGCCTGCATGCCGTCGCGGCCTTCGCCGCGGGCCTCGTAATAGGCCGCCTGGGTCAGGCACTCCAGGTCGCGGGACGCGTCCAGCGCCGTGCCGAGGCGGAACGGTTCGGCGGCCGTGGGGCCGGCCAGGCTGACGCGACGCAGCCCGCCTTCCGCGGAGCCGGCGCGCAGCTGCTCCAGACGGGCGGTCAGCAGCTCGGCCTGGCGGTCGCGGCGCGTGGGCCCTGCCACGGTGTAGGGGTCGTGCCGCCGCGCGATGGCGAGGGCGCTCTCGTCCAGTCCGCCGGCGGCGGCGGCCAGCGCTTCCTCGGTGAAGCCGGCCGCGGTCGCGCCCTCGATCCGCTCAGCCTGCGTGCGCAGGGTCGAGGCCTTCGCGGCCGCGCCGCCCAGCCACGCTCCGCCGACGCCGAGTCCCAGCAACGCGCCGAACAGCGCCGCCGCCGTCGCGGGCCGAATCCGGGCCACGTGATCGGCAGTGGGTGTCGCACGCGTCTGCGAGGGAGTGGGCAACGGCTCTGTCCTGTTCGGCAGGGCGCAATGCCGCCCCCGGGTAGTCTCGCCGCCGGGCGACGAACGGGTCGCGGACCGGCTGCGGTGTAACGACGCTCGGCGAACGGCCGCAGCGTCGAAGGAGGCGCCTTTAGCCAGCCGTTTGTGGCGCCAATGTGGTCGATTCGCAAGATTCAGGTGCGGCGCAACATCGCTCCACCTGTGCGATGTATGTGGATAGTTTCCCCGGGCCGCCCGCAGTCGCCGTATCAAGAGCGCAGTCGCTATACTGTATTGGGATGCACGGCGTCTTCACAAGCGAACGCGAGATCAGCTCAAGTCGGCGACACGGCGCCGGAAGAATAGTTGTCAGATGAAGTCCCGGTCGCGCGTGGACTGGAGGTCTCTCGCGGAACCGCCGCGGTCAGGCTGGCGTTGGAAGCGGCACAGGAGATCCCAACATGCGCAGCGTCAGCACCACCCTCGCCGTCGTCGGCCTCGCCCTTGCGACCGCCGCCTGCGGCACGACCATTGAACAGAAGGCGGCGACCGGAGCCGTCGCGGGGGCGCTGGTGGCGGGTCCCGTCGGCGCCGCCGTCGGCGGGGCGGCCGGGGCCGCCGTCGGTCAGGCCGAGAAGCCGAACTGACACACCTTCCGGGCCGTCGCCCCGGCGACGGGCTCGCAACCTTGCTTTCCGGCCCCATATGGGGTTAGGCGACCCGCCCGGGCCTGAGCACCGCTCGTCCCGCGCCTGCTCGCACCCGACCCCCGCTCAAGGATACGACGACTCCTCGCATGAGAGATCTGAAACAGACCGCCTTCACCGACCGCCTCGCCGCTCAGCAGGAGGCCAAGAAGGCGCTGCTCGCGCGCTTCAAGCCCAAGCCCGCGGCGCCCGACCCCGAGTTCGACAAGCTCGCCGAGAAGCGCGCCGCCGAGAAGGAGGCGCTGCGCCGGGAGCACGAACTGGCCAAGGCCGAGGCGCGTCGCGAGAAGGCGGAGAAGGAGGCGGCCCGTCTCGCCGCCGAGCAGGCGGCCCAGGACGCGGTGGACGCCGCGCGGCGCGCCGCCCGCAAGGAGCGCAAGCAGCTCACCAAGGAAGAGCAGAAGGCGGCGCGCGACGCCCGCTACGCCGCCCGCAAGGCGCGTCAGCGCTGATCGTCCTGCGGTGCGGCGACCGTCAGTCGCCGTCGCCGCCGCGCCGGGCGCCGAGCGCCTGCGCCAGCTGCTCGCCCGAGTAGGGCTTGCGGAGAAAGGGCCAGGGCGCATCCGCCAGGGCCTTGTCCACGTCCTCGCC
Organism: Brevundimonas sp.; assembly: GCA_024711185.1. GTDB lineage: Bacteria > Pseudomonadota > Alphaproteobacteria > Caulobacterales > Caulobacteraceae > Brevundimonas. The sequence continues at coordinate 3,244 of JANJTI010000059.1, forward strand.
TGCGTAGCCTGAGGTGAGGACGATGCGCATGCCCGGGTAGTCGCTCGCGCAGCGCCGCGCCAGTTCGATGCCGGTCATGCCGCCGGGCATGACGACGTCGCTGAGCATCATGTCGAAAGGCCCGGCCTCCAGCGCTTCCAGGGCGCGCGGACCGGTGTCCGCGGTTTGCACCTCGAGCCCGAGCGTCTCCAGCAGTTCCAGGGCGACGGCGGCGACGCCGGGATCGTCCTCGACCAGCAGCAGCCGCCGACCTGCGAGGCCGGCGCCCGTGATCGGGTCCTCCGTGGCCGACGAGGGCGCACGCTCGTGGCGGTGGATGGGGGGCAGGAAGATGCGGATCTGGGTGCCCTCGCCGGGGGTCGAGGCGATCCGCACGCCGCCGCCGCTCTGACGCGCGAAACCGTACACCTGGCTGAGCCCCAGCCCGGTCCCCTTGCCCACGGCCTTGGTCGTGAAGAAGGGCTCGAAGGCGCGTTCGATGACCTCGGGCGGCATGCCGGCGCCGTTGTCGGTCACACTGACGCAGACGAACTCGCCCGCCGGCAGTTCCGGGACCTCTCCCGCCTCGACCGTGCAGCTCTCGGTCTGAACGGTGACGCGCCCCCGGTCGCCGAGAGCATCGCGGGCGTTCACGACGAGGTTTAGCAGCGCCGCCTCGAACTGCGCCGGATCGACGTTGACCCGCGCGCCGCCGCGCCGGAGCTTGAGGCGGAACTCGATCGCCTCGCCCACGGCCCGCCGGAGCAGCGGCTCGCTCTCGCGGATCAGCGCGTTCAGATCGGTCGGCTCCGGCCGCAGCGCCTGACGGCGCGAGAAGGCGAGCAGCTGGTGGGTCAGCCCTTCGCCGCGTCGCGCCGCCGCCAGCGCGGCCTCGCCCAGCTTGCGCTGTCGCGCCCGGTCGTCGGGCGACCGCAGCATCATGTCCAGCGCGCCGATCACCACCGTCAGCAGGTTGTTGAAGTCGTGCGCCACACCCCCGGTGAGGCGTCCGACCGCCTCCATCCGCTGGGCGTGCATCAGGTCGGCCTCCGCCTTGGCCTTCTCGGCCAGCGCCTCTCCGACGCGCTCCTCCAGCAGTTCGTTGATGCGCTTCAGGTCCTGTTCGGCACGCTTCGCTTCGGTGATGTCGATGTTGGCGCCGACGTAGCCCTGGAAGCGCCCCGCCCCGTCGAAGCGGGGAATGCCCTCGCAGCGAAGCCAGCGTCGCCCGAGCTGCGGGTGGTCGAT
>JANJTI010000084.1 GCA_024711185.1 Brevundimonas sp.
GAAGGAGGCGGAGCGCCAGCGGGCGACGGAGCGGCTGCACGCCACCATCTCGGAGCTGGAGCAGAGCGAGGATGAGCTGTCGCAGCTGGCCCGCAAGTACGAGGTGGCGATGACGCGGGCCGAGGCCGCGAACCAGGCCAAGTCCGAGTTTCTCGCCAACATGAGCCACGAACTGCGCACGCCGCTGAACGCCATCAACGGCTTTTCGGAGATCATGGCCGGAGAGCTGTTCGGGCCGCTGGGCGATCCCCGGTACAAGGGCTACGCTGCCGACATCCTGAAGTCGGGCCAGCATCTGCTGAGCCTGATCAACGATATCCTCGACATGGCCAAGATCGAGGCGGGGAAGATGACCCTGCACTACGAGCGGGTGTCGCTGAAGGAGGTGGTCGAGGACGCCGCCCGGCTGATGCGCGGGCGCATCCAGGAGGCCGGGCTGCACCTGGTCGTGGACGCTCCGGACCTGCCCGAGGTCGAGGCCGACCACCGGGGCCTGAAACAGGTGCTGCTGAACCTCATCTCCAATGCGGTGAAGTTCACGCCCGAAGGCGGCGACATCGTCGTCGGCCTGTCGCAGTCCGCGCCGGGGCGCATCCGGGTGGCGGTGACCGACACCGGCATCGGCATCGCCCCGGAGGACGTCGCGCGGCTGGCGAGGCCCTTCGAACAGGTCGAGGGCCAGCACTCCAAGACGACCCAGGGCACCGGTCTGGGTCTGGCCCTGACCAAGTCGCTGATCGAGCTGCACGGCGGCGCGCTGAGCATCGAGAGCGAGCCCGGGCAGGGAACCACGGTCAGCTTCGACCTGCCGGTCCGGCGGCCCGAGACGGCCGCGCCGGACGGGGACGCGCCGGCGCGCGCCGCCTAGGACCTCGCGTTCCGGCCCGCCGGCCCTTCCGGGCGCGGGCCCCGGGCGGCCGAGCGGCCCCGCCGCGTCAGGATCGGCGCGAGGGCGGCGCGATCGTCAGCCTCGAGGGTCTCCAGCAGGCCGACCGCGTCCGACTCCAGTCGCGCGCGGCCGCGCAGTTCGGCCGCGCGCGACTGCTCGAGCAGGGTGCGCGCCTGCGCGGGATCGAAATCGGGCGAGCGGACAAGGGCGATGGCCTCGCGGCGCCGGAGTCGCGCCTCGTCGAAATCGGGGCGGGCGGCGCGGGCGGACTCGCGGAGCGTCTCCTGGACGCGCTGGCGAACGTCGGGATCCACCTCCGCGACCAGGGCCATCACCGGCGGGCGCTCACGCGAGGGCCGGTCCGCGGCCTCGATGCGGGTCTGCACCGATCGCACCCACAGGGTGGCGGTGGCGCCGGCCGCGAGAGCGACGAGGTTGAGGGCGACCGAGGCGGCGAGGAGAATCTTCAGGGTTCGGCCGCTCATCCCAGCACCTCGGTGTCGTCGACCCCCAGCAGCGACGCCTGATAGAGCACGGCGTCCGCCTCGACCCCGGCGGTGAGATGGGCGCCGAGCATCACCCCGGCGGCCACGCCGGCGCACGCCGCCGCGGCCCAGCCGGCCCCGAGCGCCAGGGCGAACCGGTCCAGCCAGCGCCGGCCCTGGCCCTGCGCGCGAAGCCCGGCTTCGGTCGCCGAAGCGATCACCCGGTCGCGCAGCGACGCGGATGGCGCGACGGACCGGGAGGCGTGCAGGAGGGCGTCGACGGCGTCGGCCTCGGCCAGCGCCGGTCCCGCGATGTCCGGCCGGGCGACCGCGAAGGCCTCGGCCGCCGCGCGCTCCTCCACGGGCCAGCGCCGGACGTCCGCGCCCCAGGCCGCCACGAGAGCGAGAAACCGTTCCGCCGTCATCATTCTCACGCTCCTTCAGCGCCCGGCCGCAAGTCGGCCAGGGCTGTTCTCAAGGCCCGCCGCCCACGCGACAGCAGACTCTCCAACGCCTCGACGCTGACCTCCATCAGGGCCGCGGCCTCGATGTTGGACAGCTCCTGGTAGTGGCACAGCACGATCGCCTCGCGCTGACGCTCCGGCAGGCGCGCGAGGGCCGCATCGACCCGGCGCCCGATCTCGGCCGCCAGCAGGCCCCGGTCGGGGGCGGGGCCGGGATCGGGCCGATCCGGCGGCGCGTCGGTCGGGACTTCCCGCCGCCGGCGCAGCCGGTCGTAGCAGAGGTTCAGCGCCACCCGGTGCAGCCAGGTGTCGAACTTCGCCTTGCCCGGGGTCCAGCGCGGCGCCTGGCGCCAGGCGCGCAGCAACGTCTCCGCGGCGACGTCCTCGGCCTCGACCGGGTCGCCCAGCATGCGCTGCGCCAGGGCCAGCATGCGCGGCAGCTTGCGCGCCACCATGGCCTGGATCGCCGCCGGGTCGGCCTGACCCACGCGGCGCACCAGATCCTCGTCGGGGTCGGCGATCGGCGCCAATCGTCCCTCGTGCGAAAGCCGTCGAGAGGGCTGACAGGTCGCTGACCGCCGGGCCCGTCATCTCCTTACTCCGAAGACGAGGTCGGCGGCGACGCCTGCGTGGACATATGGCCGCGACGGTGGCTGCGCAGGCCGTGGCGGCCGGCCCGGCGCTCCTCCGCCGTCAGGTAGCCGTCCCGATCCGTGTCCAGCCGGGCGAAGGCCTCGGCGGCGCGCGCCTCGACGCCGGCGATCGCCACCGGGGCGGCCGCACGCATCCCGGGTCGGGCGGCGTCGCCATGCCGGCCCCGCATGACGCGCGGACCGCGATGGCCGCGGGCCGCATGGGCCGCGTCGAACTCGGCGCGGGTGATCGCGCCGTCCTTGTCGGCGTCGAGCCGGTCGAAGCGGGCGGCGGCGCGGGCGGCGCGGTGGGCCTGCCGCACGGCCTGACGCTCGTCCGCGCTGACCGAGCCGTCGCCGTTCGCATCGGCGGCGCGCAGGCGGTCGAGACGCCGTCCGACGAACTCGGCCTGGCTGAGTCGGCCGTCGCCGTCGGCGTCGGCGCGCAGGTGGGAGGGGGCGGGCCGGCT
>JANJTI010000103.1 GCA_024711185.1 Brevundimonas sp.
CCCGGCTTCATCGCTCGACCACAGCCCGCCGTCGTCGAGGTCGTGGATCCGACGCCCTCCCCACCGACGGGATGGGAGGAGCGTAAGGGCGGTTCTTCCCCCGGCGGGCTCATGACGCTGCTTGCTCCTGTTTGTTCAAGGAAAACAGCGGGCGATGGGCGTCAGATGCGGGATTTGAACATTAACTCCCGGCGCCGGAGAGGGGCTGGCGCCGCGGGTTCATCACCAAGGCTACGAAGGGGCCTTAGCCTCCCGGCGTGCGCCCGCCTTCGACGGGGTCGAGGCCCCGTTCGTTCTCGGGGGCGACGGCGTTTCCGGTTCCGGTCCGCCCCGGTTCAGCCGGGACGGCGCCGGCGCCGGGCGGCGGCAGCTCGGCCGGCTGGACCATTGCGGCGCCGGCGTCGTCGGCGGCCGTCACCTCGTCGGCGCTCCAGCGCATCCAGACGAAGGCGCCGACGGCGACGAACAGCAGCAGCAGGCCGAGCACGAACAGGCCGTTGAGACGGGGCGAGCGGCGCGGGCCGCCGGGGGGTGTCTGGGTCACGGGGCTCTCCTCGGGGACTCGTGGCTGACAACCGGCCGGGCGCGCGGGCGTTCCCCGGAACGACAAAGGCCCCGGCCGGAGCCGGGGCCTTCGATATCCGGAGCCCGGATTCAGTTGGCCGGAGCTTGCATCGGCGTCAGGGCGTTGGCGATGGCGCGCTGGGCGGCGAGCTCCCCGGCCGGCAGCGGCACCAGCCCGCGGTCCTGCAGATAGCCGCCGCGGCCGGCGGAGGCCTCCGACATGAACTCCATGACGAACTGCTCGAGGCCCGGGATCACGCCCACGTGCTGCTTCTTGACGTAGATGTAGAGGCTGCGGGCCAGCGGATAGGAGCCGTCGGCGATGGTCTCGACCGAGGGCGCGACGCCGTCGATCGTCTCGGCCTTCACCGTGTCCATGTTCTGCTCGAGGAAGCTGAAGCCGAACACGCCGAGCGAGCCGGGGGTGCGGGTCAGGGTCTGGACGATGGCGTTGTCGTTCTCGCCCGAGTCGATCCAGACGTTGTCCTCGCGCAGCGTGTGGGCCAGCGTCTCGAAGCGGTCCTTGTCCGACCCCTTCAGGGCCGCCATGGCGGCGATCCGCTCCGCGCCCGGCGCCATGCCCAGCTCGAGGAAGGCGTCGCGGGTGCCCGAGGTCGGCGGCGGGCCATAGACCTGGATGCGCTGGGCCGGCAGGGCCGGGTTGACCTGGTTCCAGCTGGTCGCGGGATTGGCGGCGAAGGCGTCACCCTGGCCCGGAACCTCCTTCGCGAGGGCGAGGTAGAGGTCCTGCAGGCGCAGGTCGAAGCTGCCGCCGTTGCGCGCCGTGGCGACGACGATGCCGTCGTAGCCGATCTTGATCTCGACGATGTCGGTGACGCCGTTCTTCTGGCACTCGGCGAACTCCGAGGCCTTCATCGGGCGCGAGGCGTTGGCGATGTCCGGCGTGGTCGGGCCGACGCCCTGGCAGAAGGCCTTGATGCCGCCGCCGGTGCCGAGCGATTCGACCCGCGGCGCGGCGCCGCCGGCGGTGCGCGAGAAGTTCTCGGCGACGCGGGTGGCGAAGGGGAAGACGGTCGAGGAGCCCGCGGCCCAGATCCCCGAACGGGCGGCCTGCGAACCACCGCCGCCGCCATCGCCGCAGGCCCCGAGGGCGAGCAGGGCGACGGCGGACGCGGCGGCGAGGAGGGTGCGGGTCATCGGGCGGTCTCCGGAGGATGGCCAGTTTGGAGGGCCTTAGACCAGAGGACTGTGACGGTTCGCCCGCCGCCGATGTGACGGTTCGACGACGGGACGGTCAGCCCGTGGCGGGGGCCGCCGCCGCGGCGCGGGTCGGGGATGACAGGCCCCCGGCCCCGCGCGGGAGCGACCGCCAGTCGTCGACCACATAGCCTTCCTCCGCAAGGCAGGTGGTCATGGCTGTCTTGATCTCGCGCTCCTTGTTGGCGCGCTGGATGTGCGAGACCCCGACCACCGCCAGCGGGGCGAAGACGGCCAGGCCGATGGCGAGCCCCGCCCCCGCCGCCGCCCCTGCCATCATGCCTGCACCGGAGGCCGCCGAGGCCCCGGTGGCCAGGGCGGCCGCGCCGCCGATGGCCATGCCGCCCGCCGCGGAGCCGCCGCGGCCTGAGCGGAAGCTCTCCCGACGTCCGGCCGCGACCTCGGCGCTGCAAAGGTTGAAGGCCGTCTCGAACGCCGCCTGGTCCCCCGGCGCCTGCGCCATCACCGGCGAGAAGCCGCGCGGATGCGAGGCGCACCCGGTCAGGCCGATGGCGGCGATCAGGGCCACGGCGCGTTTGAAGTTCATCATTGTCCGCCCCCGAAATTTTCAGGAGCGTACGCCCTTCGACGGGAAAGTCGAACCCGCGCGCGCCGTCCCTCAGATGTGGATGGCGTGTCCCAGCGCGCGCAACGAAGCCTCGTGGAAAGCCTCGCCCATGGTCGGATGGACGTGGATGGTTCCGGCCACGTCCTCGAGCACCGCGCCCATCTCCAGCATCTGGGCGAAGCTGTTGCTGAGCTCCGAGACGTGCTGGCCGACGGCCTGGACGCCGAGCAGGCGGTGGTCGGTCTTCGAGGCCAGCACCCGGACGAAACCGCCGTCGCCGCCCGCCTCGATCGCGAGGGCGCGGCCGAGGGCCATCAGGGGGAAGACGGCGGTGATGACGTCGTCGCGGCCCTCGACGTCCAGCGGGCCGAGGCCGGCGGAGACGATCTCCGGCTCGGTGAAACAGACGGCGGCGATGCTGACGGGGTCGAAGCGCCTGTCATGACCGGCGATGATCTCGGCGACGATCTCGCCCTGGGCCGAGCCCTTGTGCGCCAGCATGGGTTCGCCGGTCAGGTCGCCGACGGCCCAGACGTTGCGCATGCTGGTGGCGCAGCGGTTGTCGATCTTCACGAACGGCCCGGCCATGGCCACGCCCATGTTCTCCAGCCCCCAGCCCTTCGTCCGCGGGCGACGGCCGACGGTGACGAGGACCTTGTCGGCCTTGAGCTTGATCGCCTGAGCGTCCTTCGTCGTGACGTTGAGTTGGCCCTTCTCGAACGACCCCGCCTTGGCGCCGAGGTGCAGTTCGACGCCGTGGGCCTCCAGCCATTTGCGGACCGGATCGGTCAGGGCCTTGTCGTAGAGCGGCAGCAGGCGGTCGGCCATTTCGACGATGGCGACCTCGGCCCCCAGCTTGCGGAAGGCGATGCCGAGCTCCAGCCCGATATAG
>JANJTI010000134.1 GCA_024711185.1 Brevundimonas sp.
GGCGAGCTCGCGGCGTTGGCCAACGCCGGGACGCTGGCGGCCTTCGTGGCGGTGGGGGCCTCGCTGATCGTGCTGCGCATTCAGCAGCCTAAGCGGGAGCGGGTGTTCCGGGCGCCGCTGTGGCCGGTGGTCGGGCTGGGCGCCATCCTCGGCTGCCTGTACCTGTTCGTCAGCCTGCCGGTCTCGACCCAGATCAACTTCTTCATCTGGAACGGCGCGGGCCTGGTGATCTACCTGCTGTTCGCGCGGCGCAACACGCGGCTGGCGAAGGGCGAGGAGGCCGAGGCCTGATGGCCCGCCGGGACCTGTCGGGCGCGGTGGATTTCGCCGTGCTGGAGCGGATGACCGGCGGTGACGACACAGTCTCGGAGGAGGTGCTCGGCCTGTTCGTGCAGCAGGCGGCGCTGTGGGCGCCCCTGCTGGACGTGCGCGAGGAGGCCTGGCGCGACGCCGTGCACACCATCCGGGGCGCGGCGGCGGGGATCGGAGCCGGGGCGCTGGCTGCGGCCTGCCAGGCGGCCGAGGCGGCGGACAAGCCGGAGGCGCCGCCCTTGCTGGATCGGGTCAGGGACGCCCTGGAGGCCGCGCTGGCCGACGTGGCGGCCTTCCGGCACGAGCTGATGCTGCGAGGACTGAGGCGCTAGCCGCGCGTGCGATCCCAGGCGGCGAATTCGTGGGCGATGCAGCTGTCGATGAGGGTGCGCCAGACCGGTTCGGCAATGGCCGGCGACAGGCCGGCAGGGCCCGCGGCGGCGAGCACCTTCAGCACCACGTCCTCGATGCGGGCGTCGTCGTGTACGACGTCGCGGCTCGGCTTGAGGCGGGCGGCGGCGTCCATGTAGCGCTGGCGTTCGGCCAGCAGGACGACGAGGGCGCGGTCGAGCGCGTCGACGCCGTGGCGGACCTCGGCCATGGAGGCGCAGGCTTCCGGGGCGACCCGGGCGTCGATGGCGACGGCGGTCGGGACGTCCTTCAGGTCAGCCGACAAAGGCGCGCTCCAGCACATAGTCGCCGGGCTCGGCGTTGGAGCCTTCCTTCAGGCCGCAGCCCTCGAGCAGTTCGGCGGTCTCCTTGATCATGGCCATGGAGCCGCACAGCATCACCCGGTCGCGATCGGGGGAGAAGCCTTCCGGCAGACCGAGGTCGCGGAACAGGTCGCCGGAGCGGATGCGGTCGGTGATCCGGCCGGGGGTCCCGAAGGGCTCGCGGGTGACGGTGGGATAGTAGGTCAGCTGGGCCTTGGCCTCGTCGCCGATCAGCGGGTCGTCGTGGATGCCCGTGGTGAGGAAGTCACGGTAGGTCAGGTCGGCGACGTTGCGCACGGTGTGGCAGACGATCACGCGGCCGAAACGGCTGTAGGTGTCGGGGTCGCGGGCGACGCTGAGCCAGGGGGCCAGGCCGGTGCCGGTGCCGATCAGCCACAGGCGCTCGCCCCCGGTGAGGGCGTCCAGCACCAGTGTGCCGGTGGGCTTCTTGCCCATCAACACGGTGTCGCCGGGCTGGATCTTCTGCAGGCGCGAGGTCAGGGGGCCGTCGGGGACCTTGATGGAGAGGAACTCCAGCTGTTCGTCCCAGCACGGGCTGGCGATGGAGTAGGCGCGCAGGATCGGCTTGCCGCCGTCCTCGCCGGGCAGGCCGATCATCACGAACTCGCCCGAGCGGAAGCGGAAGTCCTCCGGGCGCTCGACGCGGAAGCTGAACAGCTGGTCGGTCCAGTGGTGGACCCACAGCACCTTCAGCTGGTGGAAGGGGGACGCCTTGGCGGGCGGGGCGGAGACGGCGACGTCGGTCATCGGGGGCTTCTTAGGGGGTGCGGGCCGCTGGCGGAAGGGCGTGCGCGCGCGCGCCCTGCCCCCGCCCCGGGCGGTTCTCCTGGCCAAATGTGCACTCAAACAAAAATTGGGTGCACATCGTGCACATTCGGCGGCGAGGGTCGGCGAAAAGCCGAGGACGGGAGCATAGCCGGGCGATGCGACAGATCCGGTCGCACGACGGACCCCCTTCCTCGGCGGACAGCCCGTGGATGGGCGGATAGGGGATGACGGCGGCGAATTCCGCCTCTAGCGTCGCCGTCATGCGCAACATCCTTCTCGCTTCCACCCTTCTCGTCGCCACCCTCACGCCGCTGGCCGCGGCGATCGCGCAGGAGGCGCCGGGCTCGGCGATCCTGACCCCCGAGCGGGTGTTCGCCGACCCCGCCCTGGCCGGGCCGGTGGCCAAGGGGGTGTCGCTGTCGCCGGACGGGGAGCTGGTGGCCTTCCTGCGCTCGCGCGAGGACGACGTCGACGTGCAGGACCTGTGGGCCGCGCCGACGGGGGCGGGCGAGCCCTTCAAGCTGATCGACGCCCGGGCGCTGGTCCCGGACGCCGGCGAACTGTCGGAGGCCGAGAAGGCCCGGCGCGAGCGGATGCGGATCAGCGCCCGCGGCGTGGTCGAGTATTCGTGGGACGAGCAGGGGCGCTACATCCTCGCGCCGCTGGAGGGCGACGTCTTCCTGGCCGAACGTGCGGGCGGCGCCGTGCGCCGCCTGACCGAGACCGAGGCCGACGAGATCGACGCCAAGGTGTCTCCGGAGGGGAACTACGTCTCGTGGGTGCGGGACCAGGATCTGATCGTCTACGACCTCGCCTCGGGACGGGAGACGCCGATCACCACCGACGGCGAGGGGCTGATCACCTGGGCGACGGCGGAGTTCATCGCCCAGGAGGAGATGGACCGCGACACCGGCTACTGGTGGAGCCCCGACGAACGCTACATCGCCCTGCAGCGCACCGACGAGTCAGGCGTCGACGTGATCCCGCGGCTGGACATCACCGGCGGCGGGGCGACGGTGGTGGAGCAGCGCTATCCGCGCGCCGGTCGTCCGAACGCGGTCGTCGAACTGTACGTGCACGACCGGCAGACGGGGCGGCGCACCAGGGTCGATCTGGGCCGGAATACGGACATCTATCTGGCGCGGGTCAACTGGTCGGCCGACGGCCGGACGCTTTACGTGCAGCGACAGTCGCGCGACCAGAAGACGCTGGACCTGCTGAGCGTCGATCCGGCGACGGGCGCCAGCCGGGTGATCGTCACCCAGCGCTCCGACGCCTGGACGCCGCTGACCCACGATTTCAAGGCGCTGAAGGACGGGACTTTCATCTGGAGCTCCGAGGAGTCCGGCTGGCGGCATCTGTACCTCCATGATCGCGACGGGCGGCGGCTGCGGGCGATCACCAGCGGCGACTGGCCGGTGAAGTCGCTGGACGGGGTGAACCAGCAGACCGGCGAGGTCTTCTTCACCGCCTCGATGCGCGACGGGCGCGAGCTGCCGATCGAGCAGCAGCTGTTCCGCACCAGCCTGCGCGAGGAGACGGCGCCGACACCGGTGACCCCCGCAGGCGGTTGGTGGTCGACGTCGATGAACCGCACCGGCACCGCCTTCGTCGGCAACTATTCGGACCTCGACACGCCGCCCCGTTCCGGCCTGTACCGCGCCGACGGGAGCTTCGTGCGCTGGATCGAGGAGAACCGGCTGGACGCCAGCCACCCCTACTATCCGTACGTCTCGCGCCGGGGCGAGGTGACCTTCGGGTCGCTGGAGAGCCAGGGCGAGACCCTGGTCTGGCAGATGACCACACCGCCCGGGTTCGACCCTTCGCGGCAGTATCCGGTGGTGATGCAGGTCTACGGCGGTCCCTCGGGCGGAGGGGTGAAGCGCGCCTGGCAGCCCGCCACCAATCAACTGTTGACGGAGGCCGGCTACATCATCTTCCGGATGGACAACCGGGGCGAGGGCTACCGGTCGGCCGCGTTCAAGGAGGCGCTGCACCTGAAGATGGGCCAGCCTGAGATCGAGGATCAGGTTCGGGCAGCCAACTATCTGAGATCGCTCCCCTTCGTCGATGACCACCGCATCTCGGCCATGGGCTGGAGCTATGGCGGCTTCATGACCCTGCACATGCTGACCGAGCCGGAGATGGGTCTGGCCTCGGCCATTTCGGGGGCGCCGGTCACCGACTGGAGCCTGTACGACACCCACTACACCGAGCGGTTCATGTCGACGCCGCAGGCGAACGCCGAGGGCTATGCGGCCTCGGACGTGGTTCCGCAGCTGAACCTGATGACCGGACGGCTGCTGCTGCTGCACGGCATGGCCGACGACAACGTCATCTTCGAGAACACCACCCGGGTCCTCAACGCACTGCAGGAGGGGAGCCTCCCGTTCGAGACCATGCTGTATCCCGGCCAGCGTCACGGCATCCGGGGCAATCCGAGGCAACTGCACCAATGGCGAACCTACCTGGACTTCCTCGACCGGACGATCGGGTCGCGGGCGCAGGGCAGGTAACAAGCCGGACCGAATTGGCCGCGGAGTCTCGCGGTCTTCAAGGGGGACGTTGATATGCGGGCGACCAGGGACACGCGACCGGGGCAACTCGGTCATGCCCCGCGAGGGCTGCGCCGGGCGCTGACGGCCGCGGGGGTGTTGGCGACGCTGGCGCTGGCCGCCTGCGCGACGCCGAACGCCGACGGCAGCTGGACGCTGCCGGGGGAAGACGGCGGGCGCATCTACCAGCCGCCGACGGCTTCGGCGATCGTGACTGGTCAATTCCCCGCGCGGACGGCCATCGAGGGCTCGGTGGCGCTGGCGATGAGCGCCGACGCCGCCTGGGACCCGCCGCTCTCGTCGGTGATCGCCCTTGCGCCTTCGGTGCTGGACGAAACGCCGCGCGCGCTCCGTCCCGGCCCGCTGCGGGGCGTGCCCATCCTGCTCAAGGACAACATCGAGACGGCTGACATGCCGACCACGGCGGGATCGCTGGCGCTGGTCGGCAACGCGCCCGGCCGGGATGCGCCGGTGGCGGCCCGCCTGCGGGAGGCGGGGGCGATCATCCTCGGCAAGACCAACCTGTCGGAATGGGCCAACATCCGCTCGTCCGAGTCGATCAGCGGCTGGAGCGCCGTGGGCGGGCAGACGCGCAATCCGTACGATCCGGAGCGCACGCCGTGCGGCTCGTCCTCGGGCAGCGCCGTGGCGGTGGCGATCGGGCTGGCGCCGGTGGCGATCGGGACGGAGACGGACGGGTCTATCACCTGCCCGGCCTCGGTGACCGGCGTGGTCGGGTTCAAGCCGACGGTGGGGCTGGTCAGCCGCACGCACATCGTGCCGATCAGCCATTCGCAGGACACCGCCGGGCCGATGGCGACCACGGTCGAGGACGCGGCTCGGGTGCTGACGGTGATCGCCGGGAGCGACCCGATGGACCCGGCCACGGCCGAGGCGGACGCGCGCAAGGTCGACTACGCCGCGGCGCTGGACGCGGACAGCCTGCGCGGGGCGCGCATCGGCGTGATGCGCTTCCTGCTGCCGAACTATTCGGAGGAGACGCGGACCGAGTTCGAAAAGGCGCTGGAGGCGATGCAGGCGGCGGGGGCGGAGATCGTCGATATCACCGAGGCGCCGGCCGACTTCCGCCGGATCGGCGGCTGGGAGCTGACCGTGCTGCTGACCGAGCTGAAGCACGACCTGAACGCCTACCTCGCCTCGACCGACCCGGCGCAGGTGCGGACGCGGACACTGGCCGACGTCATCGCCTTCAACGCCGCCGAGCCGCGCGAGACGGTGCTGTTCGGTCAGGACCTGTTCGAGCGGGCCGAGGCCACCGGCGGGCTGGACGATCCGGCCTATGTCGAGGCCCGGGCCCGCTCGCTGCGCGCCGCCGGGCCGGAGGGCATCGACCGGATGATGGCGGAGCATCGGGTGATCGCGCTTGTCGCGCCGACCACCTCGCGGGCCTGGACCAACGACCGGGAGGACGAGGACGACATGCAGGGCTCGGCCAGCCGGCTGGCGGCGGTGGCGGGCTATCCGCATCTGACCGTGCCCATGGGTTTCGACCGCGGCATGCCGGTGGGGATCAGCTTCATCGCCGGCAGGTGGGAGGACGCGAAGGTGCTGTCGCTGGGTCACGCCTTCGAACAGCGCACCCTGGGGCGGCGTCCGCCGGGGGCGACGGTCCGCTAGCAACCAAGGGAGAGCGGCGCCGTTGAGGCGGAATGCAGCACCCGTCCCCCCGCCCGGCGTCCCGTTCGCAGCTTCCGGAGGCCGCCGCGTGAGCGAGGTGGTGGCCAACACCGTAGGGGTCGCCGCGGCCCTGTGCTCGATCACCAGCTTCGCGCCCCAGATGATCAAGATCTGGAAGGAGCAGGACGCCACGGCGGTGTCGCTGAAGACCTACTCCCTGACCGTGACCTGTTTCGCCCTGTGGGTGGTCTACGGGGTGATGACCGGCGCCTGGCCCGTGACCTTCGCCAACACCTGCGCCCTGCTGATGGCGTCGGGCGTGCTGGCGATGAAGTGGCGGTTCAGTCGGCGAGCGCGGAGCGGATCAGCCGCATGACCTCGTCGGCCGCCTGTTCCGGCGTGCAGGCCGAGGTGTCGACGCGCAGGTCGGGCGAGGCCGGCGGCTCGTAGGGGCTGCCCCCGCCGGTGAAGTTGGCCAGCTCTCCCGCCCGTGCGCGGGCGTAGAGGCCCTTGACGTCGCGGGCCTCGACCACCGCCAGCGGGGCGTCGACGTGCACCTCGAGGAACTCGCCGGGGGCCATGATCTCGCGGGCCGCCTGGCGCTCGGCCTCGAACGGGGAGATGAAGGCGACGAGCACGATCAGGCCGGCGTCGGTCATGAGCCGCGCCACCTCGGCGACGCGGCGGATGTTTTCGACCCGGTCGGCCTCGGTGAAGCCGAGGTCGCGGTTCAGGCCGCGCCGGACGTTGTCGCCGTCGAGCATCACGGCGTGCAGGCCGTCGGCCAGCAGGTGCTGGTCGACGAGATTGGCGATGGTCGACTTGCCCGCCCCGGACAGGCCGGTGAACCAGACCACCAGCGGCTTCTGGCCCTTGAGCGCGGCGCGCTGGTGGCGGTCGACCGACAGGCGTTGCGGCCGAACGGTGTCGGCCCGGCGCAGGGCGAAGCGGATCATGCCGGCCCCGACCGTCTCGTCGGTGATGCGGTCGATCAGGATGAAGCCGCCGAACTCGCGGCTCTCCGCATAGGGGGCGAAGGGGATCGGCGCGTCCAGCGACAGGGTCGCCACGCCGAGGTCGTTGAGGGCGAAGGTGCGGGCCGGCCGGGCTTCTCCGGTGTCGATGTCGATACGGCGGCGGACGTCGCCGATGCGGGCGGCGACGGTCTGCGTTCCCGAGTGCAGCCAGTAGGACCGGCCGGGGAGCAGGGCGTGTTCGGACATCCAGACGATGTCGGCCTCGAACTGGTCGGCGACGTCGAGCGGGGCGTCGGCGGCGGCCAGCACATCGCCGCGGGAGACGTCGACGGCGCGGTCGAGCACGAGGCTGATCGACCGGCCCGCGGTCGCTTCCGGAAGGTCGCCGTCCAAGGTCACGACGCGCGCGACGGCGGCTTCGGTCCCGGCCGGGAGGATGCGCAGGCGATCGCCGGGGCGGACGGTCCCCCCGCCGACGCGGCCGGCCAGACCCCGGTAGCCGCCGTCGTGGCGGATGACCGATTGCACCGCCATGCGGAACGCACCGGCGGCCTCCGCCTGCGAGGGGGTCTCGGCCAGCCAGTCGACGAGGGTTGCTCCGTGATACCAGGGCGTACGGGCGGTGCGCTCGACTACGTTGTCGCCGCCGCGAGCGCTGATCGGGACGGCCGCGACATCGGGGAGACCGAGCTCACGGGCGAACGCCAGCCACTCGCCGGCGAGGCCGTCAAAGACCGCGGGCGACCAGTCGACGCGGTCCATCTTGTTGACCGCCAGCAGCACCCGGCGCACGCCCAGCAGGGCCAGCAGGCGGGTGTGGCGGCGGGTCTGGGTCAGCACGCCCCGGGTGGCGTCGACCAGCACGACGGCCACGTCGGCGGCCGAGGCGGCGGTGACCATGTTGCGGGTGTACTGCTCGTGACCGGGTGCGTCGGCGAGAATGAACCGCCGCGGGCCGATGTCGAAGGACCGCCAGGCGACGTCGATGGTGATGCCCTGCTCGCGCTCGGCGCCGAGCCCGTCGAGCAGGCGCGACAGGTCCGGCCCGTCGGGGTCGTCGTCTGCCAGCGCGGCGAGAACGTCGGCGGGCACCGCGCCGCTGTCGTGCAGCAGGCGACCGATCAGGGTCGACTTGCCGTCGTCGACCGAGCCGCAGGCGACGAGGCGGACGATGCCGGAGGGCGCCATCAGAAGTAGCCCTCGCGCTTCTTGCGCTCCATCGAGGCGGCGGAGTCGTGGTCGATCATGCGGCCGTGGCGCTCGGACAGACGGGTTTCGGCGACCTCGGCGATGACCTCGTCGAGGGTCGCGGCGTCGCTCTCGACCGCGGCGGTGAGCGGCCAGCAGCCGAGGGTGCGGAAGCGGACCCGGCGGGTTTCGACGCGCTCTCCCGGGCGGAGGGGCAGGCGGTCGTCCTCCACCGGCAGCAGCACGCCGTCGCGCTCGACGACCCGACGCTCGGC
>JANJTI010000165.1 GCA_024711185.1 Brevundimonas sp.
GGGCCCCCGGCTCGAAGCGAAGCACGGCGGCGGTGGCCTCTTCGAGGAAGTCGGCGATGCGGGAGACGGGGACCGAGACGTCGTGCTTCCAGCCCGGCCCCTCGGGCTTCTGACCGGCCGACTGCTCCTCGCGCACCTTCCAGAAGGCGGCCCGCTGGGCCTCGTTCTGCGCGATGGCGGCGTCGGCGATCAGCCCCCGCTCGAAGGCGTCGGCGAGCAGGGCCTCGAGCGCCGCTTCGGCCGCGCCGGGCTGGCCGGCGCCGAGCTCGACCAGCACGCACCAGGACGGGGTCGAGTCGAGCGGCTCGCGCGTATCGGGGATGTGCTTCAGGACCAGTTCGAGGCCGATGCGCTTCATCAGCTCGAAGGCCTCGACCCCGCCGCCGGTCTCGGCCTTGTCGCGGGCGAGCAGCTCGACGGCGGCCTGCGGCGTGTGGATCCACACCACCGCGGTGGCGCGGGAGCGCAGGAACGGGTGCAGCTTCAGGGTGGCGGCGGTGACCACGCCGAGGGTGCCCTCGGCGCCGATCAGCAGCTGCTTGAGGTCGTAGCCGGTGTTGTCCTTGCGCAGGCGCTTGAGGCCGTGGAAGACCTCGCCGTGCGGCAGCACCGCCTCCAGCCCGAGCACGAGGTCGCGCATCATGCCGTAGCGCACCACCCCCGTGCCGCCGGCGTTGCTGGACACCGCGCCGCCGATGGTGGCCGTGCCCTCCGAGGCGAGGCCGAGCGGGAAGCGGCGATCGGCGGCGGCCGCGGCCTGCTGGGCCTCCAGCAGGGTGACGCCGGCCTCGACGGTCAGGGCGTCGTCGAGCGGACTGACCTCGCGGATGGCGCGCAGCCGACGGGTCGAGAGCAGCACCTCGCCGAAGGGAATCTGGCCGCCGACCAGGCCGGTGCCGCCGCCCTGGGTGACGACGTGGATGCGGCGTTCGGCGCAGACCCGGACGGCGCGGGCGACCTCGTCGGTCGAACGGGGCAGCAGCATCAGCGGCGTCGCCCCGCGCCAGCGGCCGCGCCACTCCGTCAGCGAGGGTCCGATCTCGGCCGGGTCGTCGGTCCAGCCGTCAGGGCCAAGGGCGTCCTTGAGGGCGTTCAGGGCGTCGGCGGCGGGCGAGGTCATGCGGCGGTTGTTCCAGACGAATGGACGCGGGGGAAGAGGCAGGCCACCCTCCCGCGATGCCGAGTCCCCTGCCCGCCCCCGTGCCGTGCGTCGGCGTCGTCTGCCTGAGGGGCGAGGAAGTGCTGCTGATACGCCGCGGCCGGCCGCCGCGGCAGGGCGAATGGAGCTTGCCCGGCGGGCGGATCGAGCCCGGAGAACGCGCCGTCGACGCCGGTCTGCGCGAGCTGCGCGAGGAAACAGGGGTGGAGGCGCGGATCGTCGGCCTGCTGGACGTGGTCGACGGCGTCTTCCGCGAGGCCGGGCGGCACTATGTGCTGATCGACTATCTCGCCGAGTGGGCCGCCGGCGAGCCCGTGGCCGGAGACGACGCGGCGGACGCCGCCTTCGTCCCGCTGGAAGAGGCCTTGCGCCGGGTTCAGTGGTCCGAGACGCGCCGGATCATCGCCCTCGCCGCCGGGAAGATTACAGCGAGTTCATGAACCGCCGGTCCGGTTTCTGTGGCGGCCGCCCCCCGGCCTGATAACCTGAACGGGATTGGGAGGCTCTTTGATGGATATGTCGGTTCTCTTCGTGGTGGCGCTGGTCGTTCTGGCCTTCGTGCTGCTGTTCAGCGTGGTCAAGATCGTGCCCCAGGGGCGCGAGTACACGGTGGAGCGCTTCGGCAAGTACACCCGCACCCTCAGCCCCGGCATCAGCCTGTTGACCCCGTTCGTCGAGCGCATCGGCCGTCGGATGAACATGATGGAGCAGGTGCTGGACGTCCCCACCCAGGAGGTCATCACCAAGGACAACGCCATGGTGAAGGTCGACGGCATCGTCTTCATCCAGGTGATGGACGCCGCCCGCGCCGCCTATCGCGTCGACAACCTGCCCTACGCCATCGCCCAGCTGTGCATGACCAACCTGCGCACCGTGGTCGGCTCGATGGAGCTGGACGAGGTGCTGAGCCAGCGCGACGCCATCAACACCCGGCTGCTGCACGTCATCGACGCCGCCACCGAGCCGTGGGGGGTCAAGGCCAACCGGATCGAGATCAAGGACCTGACCCCGCCCTCGGACATCACCAACGCCATGGCGCGGCAGATGAAGGCCGAGCGCGAGCGGCGGGCGGTGATCACCGAGGCGGACGGCGAGAAGCAGGCCGCCATCGCCCGCGCCGAGGGGGCCAAGCAGGCCGCCATTCTCGAGGCCGAGGGCCGTCGCGAGGCCGCCTTCCGCGACGCCGAGGCGCGCGAACGCGCGGCCGAGGCCGAGGCCCGCGCCACAGCGATGGTCTCGGAAGCCATCGCCCGCGGCGACGTGAACGCCATCAACTACTTCGTCGCCCAGAAATACGTCGAGGCGTTCGCCGAACTGGCCCGCAGCCCGCAGCAGAAGACGGTCATCGTGCCGTCGGAGATGGGGGCCCTGGTCGGCTCGATCGCCGGGATCGGCGAGCTCGTCGGCCTGGCCCGCGACCAGCAGGGCGGCGCCCGCGCCGCGGCTCCGCGTCCGCCGGCCCCGCCCCGTCCGCCGCGCCCGCGCGGCTCGGTTCCCGGGACGGAGTAGGCCATGGACGCCCTGATCGAACTGCACGCCGCCCAGCCGTTCTGGATCTGGCTGGCCGTGGGCGTGATCCTGCTGGCCATCGAGGCGGCCTTCTCCACCGAGTGGCTGCTGTGGCCGGCGGTGGCGGCCGGCGTCGTCGCCGTGGTCACCGCCCTCGGCCTGCCGCTGGGAGGCTTCTGGGGCGAGGCCGCGCTGTTCGCCGTACTGACGGTGATCGCCACCGTGATGTCCCGGCGGCTGATCCAGCGGGTCAATCCGGGAGACGTTCCGGACATCAACGCGCGCGACGGCCGCCTGGTCGGGCAGCGGGCGCGGGTGACCGAGACCTTCGTCGACGGGCGCGGCCGGGTGTTCGTCTCCGGCGCAGAATGGGCGGCCGAGATCGACGGCGCAGCGCCGCCGGTGGGCGAAAGCGTGGTTGTCGAGGCGGTCGACGGAGCGCGGCTGCGGGTGCGGGCCTAGCCCTTCATCTCGTCGATGCCGCGATTGGCCAGCCGGTCGGCGCGCTCGTTGAGTTCGTGGCCGGCGTGGCCCTTGACCCAGTGCCACTTCACCTCGTGGCGGAGGCGGGCCTCGTCGAGGCGGCGCCACAGGTCGTCGTTCTTGACCGGCTTCTTCTCGGCGGTCTTCCAGCCGCGGGCCTTCCAGCCGCGGATCCATTCGGTGATGCCCTGCATGACGTATTTGCTGTCGGTATGCAGATCGACCCGACAGGGGCGATTCAGCGTCTCCAGCGCCATGATCGCCGCCATCAGCTCCATGCGGTTGTTCGTGGTCAGCGCCTCGCCGCCCCACAGCTCCTTCTCGTGGCCCCCGCCGGTCTGCAGCACAGCGCCCCAGCCACCGGGCCCGGGATTGCCGCGACAGGCGCCGTCGGTGTGGATGATGACGTGACTCATGGGCGCGTGCCTACAGGTTCGCTTGGCGTCACGCCACCGAACCGCCTATATGCGGGACCATGATTTCCGGCGCGGACAATTCCGCCCGCGCCCCTGACCGAGACGATCGCCATGCAGCCCGGTATCTGGCAAATTCTCATCATCGCCGCCCTCGCCCTGCTGCTGTTCGGCGGCCGCGGCAAGATTTCGAGCCTGATGGGCGACACCGCCCGCGGCATCCGCGCCTTCCGCGACGGCCTGAAGGATGGCGAAGGCGACAAGGCGCAGGACGAACGTCCGGGCGCCCTGCCCCGCACGGACGCGGAAAAAGAAGACCTGCGATCGTAATCCCCTCGCGTCGGAGACCCTGACGGATGGGTGGCCTGGGGCCCGGCATCGGCGGGCTGGAATTACTCGTCATCGGCCTGATCGCGCTGATCGTGGTGGGGCCGAAGGACCTGCCCGTCCTGCTCCGCAAGGTCGGACGGGCGGTCGGCAAGGCGCGCGCCATGGCCAACGAATTCCGCGCCAGCTTCGACGAGATGGCGCGGCAGTCGGAACTCGACGAGTTGCGCAAGGAAGTCGAAGCCCTGCGACGCGGCCAGGGCATCGTCCCGCTGGGAGCCGAGGCCGAGGCCACCTTCCGCGACATCAGCGACGATCTGAACCGTCCGCTCACAACGGCGACGCCGGCCGTGGCCCCGCCCGCGCCGACGCTGGACGCGCCGGAGGAATGGCCCGACACGCCGCCGGCGATCGAACCGGCCCCGTCCGAGGCCGACCCGCTCGCAGAGCCGTCCGGGCGGCCCGCCAGGAAATCAACGAAGAAGCCGGCGGCCCCGGCCACCTACGGTAAGAAGGCGACCCACAAGAAGGCGACCCCGTCGGCCCCGTCTATCAAGCGACGCGGAGGAAAGGTCGAATCCTACCCGCAGAGGAAGGTCGACCTGTGAGCCGGACCGACCGGGACGAGGCGGAGATCGAGGCCTCGCGCGCGCCATTGATGGACCATCTGATCGA
>JANJTI010000172.1 GCA_024711185.1 Brevundimonas sp.
AGGCGCTGGGCGTGCTGCTGTTGCCGCAGATGGCGGGAGCCCGGGACCTGCCGTTCCCGCGGCTGTCGGCCTACGCCTTCTGGGCCTATCTGATCGGCGGCCTGGCCTTCTTCAGCTCGATCTTCTTCGGGCTGGCGCCGAACGGCGGCTGGTTCATGTACCCGCCTCTGACCTCGACGACCTTCTCGCCCGGGATCAACGCAGATTTCTGGCTGCTGGGCATCGGCTTCATCGAGATCTCGGCCATCGCCGGGGCCATCGAGATCATCGTCGGGGTGCTGCGCAACCGCGCCCCGGGGATGACCCTGGACAAGCTGCCGATCTTCGCCTGGGCGATGCTGATCTTCGCCTGCATGATCATCATCGCCTTTCCGTCGATCATCCTGTCGACCCTTCTGCTGGAGGTCGAGCGGGCGCTGGGCTGGCCGTTCTTCGACGCGCTGAAGGGCGGCGACCCCCTGCTGTGGCAGCACCTGTTCTGGTTCTTCGGCCACCCCGAGGTCTACATCATCTTCCTGCCGGCGGCGGGAGCGATGTCGACCATCATCCCGGCCATGGCCGGCACGCGGCTGGTCGGCTACCGGCTGGTGGTGCTGGCGATGCTGGCCACGGGCTTCATCAGCTTCGGCGTATGGGCCCACCACATGTTCACCACCGGCATGCCGACCATCTCGACCAGCTTCTTCTCGGCGGCGTCGATGGCGGTGTCGTTGCCCGCCGGCATCCAGGTCTTCGCCTGGATCGCGACGGTCGCGGCAGGGAAGATGCGCTTCACCACCCCGGGGCTGTTCGTGCTGGGGGCGCTGATCATCTTCACCATGGGCGGCCTGACCGGCGTCATGGTCGCCATGGTCCCGTTCGACTGGCAGGCCCACGACAGCTACTTCATCGTCGCCCACCTGCACTATGTGCTGATCGGCGGGATGGTTTTCCCGCTGTTCGCGGCGATCTACTACTGGCTGCCGATGAGCTCGAGCCGGCCGCTGAGCGAACGGCTGGGCAAGTGGGTCTTCTGGCTGATGTTCAGCGGCATGCACCTGACCTTCCTGCCCATGCACCTGACCGGGCTGATGGGCATGCCGCGGCGGGTCTACACCTACCTGCCGGGCCGCGGCTGGGAGATTCCCAACATGATCTCGACGGTCGGCGCCTTCCTGTTCGGGGCGGCGGTGCTGCTGTGGGTCGTGGACATGATCCGCAACTTCCGCCCGTTCGGAAAGGACGCCGGCAACGTCTACGGCGGGCCTGGACTGGAATGGCTGCCGACCGGCCTCTACTCGGTGCGGTCGATCCCGGTGGTGAAGAGCCTCTACCCCCTGTGGGACCAGAAGAATCTGGCCCGGGATGTGGAGGCCGGCCGCTACCTTCTGCCCGACACCGCCACCGGCGAGCGGGAGACCATCGTCAGCTCCACCCTCAACGCCGAGCCGCAGTACCTGCAGCGGATGCCGTCCCCTTCGGCCTGGCATGTGTGGGCGGCGGTGTTCACGGCGGCCTTCTTCCTGCTGCTGACGGTGCAGGCGTACTGGCCGTCGGTGATCTGCGGGGTGCTGGCGGTCTACTGCCTGATGCACTGGTGCTGGCTGCTCGACCGGCCGCGCATCCAGCCCACCGTCGATGTCGGCGCCGGGATCCAGCTGCCGACCTACGTCAGCGGACCGTCCAGCCATGGATGGTGGGCCATGCTCATCACCCTGATCGTCGCGGGGATGGTCGGCGCCCTGCTGGGCTTCAGCCATGTCTTCCTGTGGAGCCGGCAGCCGGAGACCTGGGCGCCGCCGCCCGACCTGCCGCTGCTGGCGCCGGTGCTCGCCGCCTATCTGGGGGCCGGGCTGCTCGCCTGGGCGAGTTGCCGGACGCTGCGGCTGGACCGGCCGCGCACGCCCGCGGTTGCGACCGCGCTGATGCTGGCGGCCGTCGGGCTGGCCGCCGCGGCTTGGGCGCTGGACCTGAATCACTGGCTGGCGACGGGGCTGCGGCCCGAGGTCAACGCCCAGGGCGCAACCGTCTACGCCCTGATCGGCTGGCAGGGTTTCTTCGTCGCCGTCTCGGGGCTGATGGGCCTTTACGCCCTGCTGCGCTGGCTGGCGGGGCATGTCGAGGCGGCGCGGCCGTCGACCTTCGACCTCATCGCCCTGTTCCTCGTCTTCACGGCGGCGCAGGGGGCCGGATCGATGCTGCTGACCCGGCTGTTCCCGGGAGCGGCGATGTGAAGGCTTGGGCGTGGATGCTGGGCGGGCTGACGCTGTGGGGCCTTCACTTCCTCGGCGTCTATCTGATCGCCAGCGTCGCCGACGTCGTCGCGACCGCGGACGACCCCGCCTGGCGGATGGCGGGGCTTGCGTTCAGTACGGGCTGCGTGCTGACGGGCGCGGTGCTCGGCCTGTTCGCGCTCCGCCGCCTGCGCGGAGCGGAAGGACAGGTCTCCCGCTTTCGCCGCGAGGTCGCCGCGCTGGGCTTCGGCGTCGCCGTGGTCGCGATGATCTGGCAGGCGCTGCCCACGATCATCGGCCACTGACGACGCCGGGACGGCCTCAGTGCTCGCCGTGACCGTGGGTGTCGCTTTCCGCGATCCCCGGGGCCATGGCCTCGCCGTCGGCGCCGGCGAACCAGAACGGCCGGCGCGGGCGCTGACGCGGGGCGATCTCGTTCATGCCGGAGTCGTACACCCGGCCGTTGGCGACGGTGTAGGCGATCGAGGTGGTGTTGCGGATGTTCTCCAGCGGGTTGGCGTCCAGCACCACCATGTCGGCCAGCTTGCCGGGCTCCAGCGAACCGAGGTCGCGGTCCATGCCCAGCGCCCGCGCCCCGTTGAGGGTGCCGGCGCGGATGGCGTCCAGAGGGCTCATGCCGCCCTGGGCGAGGCTCCACAGCTCCCAGTGCGCCGCAAGGCCCTCGCGCTGGCCATGGGCGCCGATCAGGACGTCGACGCCCTGTTCCGAGAGGCGGGTCGCCTCGCGGGCCACGGAGATGTGGTTCCACTCGTTGTCCGGAGCGGTGACCGGGCGACGGGCGCGGGCGTCGAGGCGGCGGCGCGGCACGTACTGTGTCAGGATCGGGTGATCCCAGACCGGGCTCTCCTGGTACCAGTAGTTCTCGCCGTAGCTGCCGCCGTAGGCCACCACCAGGGTCGGGTTGTAGGCGGTGCCCGTCTGGCGCCACAGCTGGTGCACGTCGTCGTACAGGCGGGCCAGCGGGATCGAGTGCTCGATCGTGGTGTGGCCGTCGACGATCATCGACATGTTGTGCTGGTACAGCGAGCCGCCCTCGGGGACGACCATCATGCCCAGCTGGCGGGCGGCCTCGATGATCTGCTGGCGCTGTTCGCGGCGCGGCTGGTTGTAGCTCTTCACGCTCCACGCCCCGGCCGCGCGCATGCGGCGCAGGGTCGACAGGGCGTCGTCGAGGTCGTCGACCTGGGCGGTGAAGGCGGTGGTGGCGCCGTAGAGGATGGTGCCGGTCGAGAAGATGCGCGGGCCGACCACGCGGCCGGCGCGGGCCAGCTCGCTGTGGGCGAAGATCTCGCTGGTGTCGTTCGACGGATCGTGGATCGTCGTCACCCCGAAGGCCAGCGAGGCGTAGTTGATCCGGCTCTGCTCGGGGATGATCTCGTTGTCGCCCATCGAGCCGTGCCAGTGGGCGTCGATCAGGCCCGGCATGATGGTCTTGCCGGTCATGTCGAGGGTCGGAATCCCGGCCGGGATGGTGGTGCTGGCCAGCGGGCCGATGGTCTCGATCCGGTTGCCGTCGATGACGACGACGCCGTTCTCGATGACCTCGCCGCCGTTCATGGTGATCAGCCGGGCGCCGGTCAGGGCGATGCGGCCCTGCGGCCGGTCGGTCGGCACGCTGAAGCCGAGGTTGACGCCCTGCTCGTCCGGCTTCGGCAGCTCCTCGGGCGCGCCCTCGACGAAGGCGAAGGACTGGTTGAGGTCGCGGGTGAACAGCTCCGGCCCCAGCGACCACTGCAACCGGCGGGAGTCGCCCGACCAGCTGAGCCATTCGCCGGCGTCGCGGGTCACACGGGCCTGGGGCAGGGACTTGCCCTCCGCGCTGATGGTCACCGGCCGGCCGGCGGCGACGAAGGGCGCGACATAGGCGTTGAAGCGCTCGGTCCAGCCGACCCAGTTTCCGTCCGGGGAAAGGGCGAACTCGGCCGCCCATTCGGAGCGCAGGTGGGTGCGGGCGTCGTCGCCGTCGAGGTCGACCGAGAAAAGGGTGCGATGATCGCCGTCGCGACCGGTCAGGAACAGCCGGTCGCCGTTCGCTCCGAACTGCGGGGCGACGCCGTCGTCGGTGACGAAGACCGGTTCTCCGCCGCCGACGGGGACGCGGTACACCCCGGTGTCGCGGCTCCACAGGGCCGAGGTCAGGTCGCCGCCGGAGACGGTGCGGTAGACGACGGTGCGGCCGTCCGGGGAGAAGGTCGGCTCGACGTAGTGGCCGGGACGGCGGGTGATCACGCGACCCGTCCCGCCCGAGGCCGGGACCACGCGCACCGAGCCCAGCTCTTCATCATCCCAGGTGGTGTAGACGATCGAGCGGCCGTCGCGCGACCACTGCGGATAGAGCTCGAAGTGATCGTTCTGACGGGTCAGGCGTCGCGCCTCGCCGGTGGGCAGGTCGCGGATCCACAGGTTGCCAAGCGCCTCGAAGACGACCCGCGAGCCGTCCGGCGAGGGGCGGGCCCAGCGGATCATCTTTACGTCGAACGCATCGGGCGCGACCTCGACCGGGAAGCGCACGGCCTCCTGCACGCGACGGGTGTCGGCGACGTGGAAGGGGATGTCCGAGACCGCGCCCGAGGCTACGTCGACGCGCTGGATGCGGCCGTCGGCCCAGAACACAATGTAGCGGTTGTCGGGCGTCCAGCTGATGGCCGGATAGACGCCGTGGATCGCCCACGTCTCCTGCAGGTCGCGGTCGAGGCCCGAGAACACGGGGGTCTCGCGTCCGGACTCGATGTCCATGACGTAGAGCACCGACTGGTAGCGGACGCGCCGGATGAAGGCCAGGGAACGGCCGTCGGGCGAGGGGGTCGGTCGGATCGAGCCGCCGGGGCCGGTCACGTACGGCTCGATCTCGCCGGTTTCGCGGTCGAGCCGGCGGATGACGTAGATCTGGCCGTTGACGTCCTTCGAATATTCGAAGGTGTTCCCCGGCGTGGCGTCGTCGGAGAAGTAGAGGTAGCGGCCGTCGGGGGAGAAGGCCGGCTCGCCGGTGTCCTTCTGCTGGGTGCGGCGCTCGGTCATCTGCACACCGCCGCCGCCCGAGCGGTGGTACATCCAGATCTCGCCGGCCCCGAGTGAGCGGGCCGAGGTGAAATGCTTGCGGGCGACGATGAACTGGCCATCGGGCGTCCATTCCGGCTGGTTCAGCAGGCGGAAGGACTCCTTCGACACCTGCACCGGATTGGAGCCGTCGGCGTTCATGATCCAGATGTTGTCGCCGCCGCCGCGGTCGGAGGTGAAGGCGATGTGGCGGCCGTCGGGGGACCACTTCGGCTGCATCTCCCAGGCCACGCCCGAGGCGATGGCCCGGGCCTCGCCGCCCTCGATGGGCATGACGTAGATGTCGCCCAGCAGGTCGAAGGCGATCATCCGGCCGTCGGGGCTGACGTCGACCGACATCCAGGTGCCGCGGGTGACGTCGATGGGAATGTCGCGCGACGGCCCGGGCGGGTTCTGCACGTCCCACTTCGCGTCCTGCTCGTCGGCGGCCTGGGCGGCCTCGGTCGGGGGCAGGGTCGGCGGCGCCGACTGCGGATCCGGCTCCTGGGCGAAGGCCGGCGCGGCGAGCGCCATGGCGGCGACGGTGGTCAGGAATACGCGCTTCATAGGGAGCCCCCCAAAGGCACTGGAAACAAGGACCGGCCCGCCGTCGGTGAGGCGGCGGGCCGGGGTTGTCGAAGGCGGCGACCGGCACCGGCCGCCCACCGGGTCACTCGACTTCGCGGACCTCGACCGGCAGGCCGAGAGCGTCGAGCTGCGGCCGGACGACCGCGGCGTCGCCGACCACCACCCAGACGATGCCGCCGGGGTTGATCGCCGCCCGGGCCGCGGCGTCGAGATCGGCCGCGGTCAGGGCGCGGGTGCGGCTGGCGACCGTCTCGTAGTAGTCGTCGGGCCGCTGGTAGAGGGCGTTGCTGCGCAGGGCGCCGAGCAGCTGGGCCGAGGTCTCGAAGCCGCCGGCCAGCGAACGGGTGTTGCCGTTGATGGTGCGCTCGAGCTCCTCGGCGGTGACGCCGCGGTCGGTCAGGAAGGCGTTGTACTGCTCCAGCAGGGCGGCGATCGACTCCCCGGTCCGGTTGGCCTGCACGGGCGCCGAGATGAAGTAGGGCGCCTGGTGCTCCAGCTGGTTGACCGTGCCGCGCACCCCGTAGGACCAGCCCTTGGTCTCGCGCAGGTCGGCGTTGATGCGCGACAGGAAGTCGGTGCCGAGGATGGTGTTGGCGGTGTTCAGCGTCAGCAGGTCGTCCGTCCCGGACATCGGCAGGAGCACGCCGCCGTAGATCAGCGACTGGGGCGACTGCGGCCGGTTGATTAGCACGATGCGGCTCTGGCCGGGGGCCACGGCCGGACCGAACGACTTGGCGCCCCGCGGGGCGTCGGGCGCGCGCCAGTCGCCGAAGGCGCGCTCCAGCTCGGCGGTCACCTGCGCCAGCGGCAGGTCGGAGACCACGAAGACGGTGGCGTTGTCCGGGCGGATCCACGTCCGGTACTCGGACAGGATGTCGTCGCGGCCCAGGGCGGTGATGGTCGCCTCGTCGCCATTGCCCGAGAGCGGCCGGCCGTAGGGGCTGTCCGGGCCGTACAGCAGCGGCGGCAGGGCGCGGGCGGCGATGGCGTTGGGCGAGGTGCGCTCATTGGCGATCGTCGCCAGGCGCTGGGCGCGGAGGCGTTCGATCTCGCCCGGCGCGAAGGCCGGATTGCGCACGACGTCGGCAAGCAGGGCGAGCGACGGTCGCAGGTTGGTGGTCACGGCCGTGAGGCTGGCGCTCGAGCGGTCCGTCGAGGCGCCGACGTTGATCGAGGCTCCGAGGGCTTCCTGCTCTTCCGCCAGCCGGGTGGCGTCGCGGGAGGCGGTGCCTTCCTCCATCAGGTTCAGCATCAGGCTGTGGGCGCCCAGCCGGTCGGCGCGATCGGCGGCGTAGCCGGCGTCGAACTCCACGGCCACGCGCGTGATCGGCACCGTGGCGCTGTGGGCGTAGATCACCTCGACGCCGTTGGAGAGGCGGGCGCGCTCGACGGCGGGGAAGTCGAGGTCGGAGACGGCGCCGATGGCGGGCATCGGATCACGCGCCACGCGCTGGATCGGGGCGGCCTCCACCGGCGTGGCCCCCGAGGGCGCCGCCGCGGCCTCCTCGTACGCCTCGCGCTCGCCCGGCTCGACGATAAGGGTATGGGCCGGACGGGTGAGCCATTTCTGCATCGCCGCCCGCACCTGCGCCGGGG
The DNA here is from genome assembly GCA_024711185.1 of Brevundimonas sp. Taxonomy (GTDB): domain Bacteria; phylum Pseudomonadota; class Alphaproteobacteria; order Caulobacterales; family Caulobacteraceae; genus Brevundimonas. The sequence continues at coordinate 7,455 of JANJTI010000172.1, forward strand.
TCACCGCGGCGTAGGCTTCCAGGTCGCGCTTGTAGCGGTCGGGATCGCCCGAATAGAGCTGTCCCTCGGCCAGCACCGAGGCCTTGCCGTTGACCTGCTCCAGGCTCTGGATGCGACGCGAGGCGATGGTGGTGGCGACCCGCGACACCTCCTCCTCGGTCGGGCCGTTGGCGATCAGGTCGGCGAGAATCTGGTCCAGCCGCGCCTCGACCGCCGCCGGGTCCTGTCCCGGCTTCACGTTGACGGTGATCTCGAACATGCCCAGCCGGTGGAAGGGCATCATCGAGGTGCTGGCCGAGACGGCGGTCTGGTCGCCGCGCACCAGCTCGTTGTCCAGCCGCGAGCTGGCCAGGCCGCCCAGCACCGAGGCGCCGACCGAAAGGGGGATCGATTCGGGATCGAGCAGGCCCGGTACGGCCCAGCTGCGCATCAGGCGGACGTTGGCCACCCGGTCGTGCATGGTCTCGCGCAGCGGCGCGGCGAGGGTCGGTACGTCCGCCTCGGCCGGCGTGTTGACCGGGCCGCGCGGGATGCGGCCGAAGTAGCGCCCGGTCAGGGTGCGGGCCGTGGCCTCGTCGATATCGCCCGACAGCACCAGCACGGCGTTGTTCGGCCCGTAGTTGTCGCGGAACCAGTTGCGCACGGTCTCGAGGCTGGCGGCGTCGAGGTCGGCCATCGAGCCGATGGTGGAGTGGCGGTAGGGGTGGCCCTCGGGGAAGAGGGCCTCGAGCTGGCGGTACTCGACGAGGCCGTAGGGCTGGTTGTCGCCCTGGCGCTTCTCGTTCTGGACCACGCCGCGCTGCAGATCGAGCACCTCCTGGCCGACCTGGCCGAGCAGGTAGCCCATGCGGTCGCTCTCGAGATACAGGGTCTGCTCCAGCGCCGGGGTCGGCACGGTCTGGAAGTAGTTGGTGCGGTCGAACCAGGTGGTGCCGTTCAGGCTGGTGGCGCCGGCGGCGCGCATGGCCTGGATGTGGCTGGTCGGAGAGTTCTCGGAGCCGCCGAACATCAGGTGCTCGAACAGGTGGGCGAAGCCGGTGGAGCCGGCCGGCTCGTCCTTGGAGCCGACGTTGTACCAGATCGACACCGCCACCACGGGGGCCTTGCGATCCTCGTGGACGATGACGGTCAGGCCGTTGTCGAGGGTGAAGCGCGACCACGGGATGTCGACCCGCTCGACCAGTTCGGCCACCGAGGCGGGCTGCAGGTCCTGGGCGGCGGCGACGGCCGCGGGACGTTCGGCGGCGGGGACTTCGAAGGCCAGGACGCTGGCGGCAGGGGCGATCGCGGCCAGCAGGGCGGCGGCGGAGACGAGACGAAGGCGCATGGACGGTCCGGGAAGCTGGCCGCGGCGAGCGGCGAAGGCGCCATAGGACACGGCGACCCCTGACCCGTCAAACCCCCGGTTCCCGGCGCCCGGGCATCCTTGGCAGGGCCAGGCCGGCGTCCGGACGTCGGCCCGGAGAGTCTCCTACGAAGCCGGCGAGGGGGCAGGCGCATAGGTGTAGCCCCCGCCGCGGACGGTCCGGATCGGCTGACCGTCGTTGAGCGAGTCCAGCTTCTGTCGCAGCCGGCACACCGTCGTCCGGAAGGACGCCGCGCCGCCCGCGTCTCCGCCCAGCGCCCGCGCGCCCGCCTCGGAGGTGAAGGCGGCGCCGGGGTTGGCGAGGAGCAGATGAAAGGCTGAGGCGTGCGCGGGAGTCAGGGAGACGCGCTTGCCGCTGGGGCTTATCGCCGCCCGGGCGATCGGGTCCAGTCGCCAGCCGCCGGGCGCGCTGGCCGGCCGGGGCGGCTGCGGCTCCGGCGGCCGGCCCCGGCGGAGCAGAGCCCGCGCCCGCGCGAGGATGAGCCGGTCGGCCGCCTCTCCGATCAGCAGACTGTCCGCCCCGAGCTCGAGGGCGACGATTTCGTCCACCACGTCTGCGGTGGCGACAAGCAGCAGCAGCGGGAGCCTGGGACCGGCGGCGACACTCTGGCAGAAGTCCAGTTCGTCGCCCACCAGCGAGGGGCACTCCAGGACCACGAGATCCAGCCGCTCCGACTTGATCGTCTCCCGGGCTGCGGGAATGCCAGCCGCCTCGAAAACGGCCAGCCCGGCGTCCTCGAAGA
>JANJTI010000247.1 GCA_024711185.1 Brevundimonas sp.
TTGGCCACATAGCCCGAGGTGAACAGCAGCGCGGCCTCCTTGCGGTGCCAGGCGGCCAGCTCGGCCTCCAGATCCACCGCCGAACGCGTCGTGCCCGAGATGTTGCGCGTGCCCCCCGCTCCGGCCCCGGCCGCCTCGACCTCCGCGGTCATCGCCCCGACCACCGCCGGGTGCTGGCCCATGCCGAGGTAGTCGTTGGAGCACCAGACCACCACCTCCTGCTCCGACCCGTCCGCGCGGCGACGGATCGCCTTGGGAAACCGGCCGCGCACGCGCTTCAGGTCGGCGAAGACGCGATAACGCCCCTCCCCCTTCACCTGCTCCACAGCAGTCTGGAATGCAGCCCGGTAATCGTACAAAGCGGTGATCCTCGTCTGGCGGGCGGAACATTCCATGTCCGGCCCCGGCGATCACCTCGGGGATTCTCCTTAGCCGCCGCTATCCCAGCGGATCCCGACAGCCGCAGCATGCTCCGGGGTCCTCGAAGCGCTCCAGCGCCCGCCGCTCGTGCTCGACGCTGACCTCCAGCAGGCGCCGCCAGACCGGCACCGCGATCTTCGGCGACAGGCCGGCTTCCAGCGCCGCCGCGCGGATCCGCGCCAGGATCGCCTGCTCGCGCACCCGGTCGCGCAGCGGCGTTTGCCGGCCCTTCACCTCCGCGACCGCCTCGACCAGCCGCTGGCGCGCGGCCATCAGGTCGAGCATGCGTCCGTCGATGTCGTCCAGCTCGACCCGCAGGGCCTCCAGTCGCGCCTGGTCGATCATGGGCGAGCCTCCACCGCGGCCATGCCGGCGACGCCGTGCAGGTAGCCGTTGACGACCGGACCGGGCAGGCCGAGCGCGGTCACCCGCCCCTGCAGGCCCGCCCCGTCGACGTCGCCGTCGAGGAAGGCCCGGAAGGCCGCGGCGACGGCGACCATGTCGGTCGTATGCGGCGACAGCCGCAGGGCGGTCACCCCGGCCTTGGCCAAGGTCTCCGGACCGATGTCGGCGATCTGGACGCCGTCGGACAGCGTCTGCACGCCGTTGATGGCGAGAAACCCCCGTCCTTCGAGCGTGCTCAGGCGCAGCCCGTCCGGATCCCACCCGCAGACGAACTGGCAGGCGTCCTTGTGCAGGCCGTGGTGGCGGGCATGGTAGCAGCGGCCGGACAGGGCCAGGGGAACGCGCCCGAAGGCGAAGATCTCGACCTCGAGGCCCGGACAGGCGCGGGCGATGGCTCCCACCGCCTCCAGCGACAGCTCGACGTTGGCGCACAGCCGGACGCAGCCGCGCCCGATCAGCTCCCGGGCGGCCGCCTCGTTGTAGACGTTGAGCAGCGGGCCGGCGACGAAGGGATCCCCCCGGCCCGACAGACCGGAGATGTCGTTGACCTCCACCAGCTCCGGGGTCCCCGCAAGCGCCGCGATGGCGCGCCGGTCCCGCACGCTGGCCGGCAACGCCAGCCCCGACCAGACCACCTCCTTGCCGGCGGCCTCGAGGCGCTCCGCCGCCTCGGCGAGTGCGTGGGCGGCGAGAGGCGCCCGCTTTCCGCACACGACCTCGCCCAGATAGACCCGATCGACCGGCGCCTCGTCCGCGATGCGGGCGTAGACGTCGACGATGCGGTAGGCCGACCAGTGGAACAGCAACGGGCCCAGCGTCAGGCCGATGGCGGGACGGGTCATCTCCAGGTCTTCCGGTAGGCGCCGGCGGTCTCGCGTCCGCCCTCGGCGAGGTCGGTCAGTTCCGACGACAGGGCCGAAGGGTCGCCGCCCCGCTCGAGCAGGTCGATGGCCTTGCGGAAGGCGCCGGCGACCCGCGCCACATAGGTCTTGCCCCGCTGCCGCCCCTCGACCTTGACTGCGGTCACTCCGGCCCTGCGCAGCTCGGTCAGAAGCCCGATGGCGTTCAGGCTGACCGGCTCCTCGAACAGGTAGGACAGCGCACCCTCGACGCCGAACCGCCCCTTGCACAGCGTCGGGTAGCCGGCCGTCTGCCCGGGGGCGTAGCGATCCAGCGCCAGTCCGGCGAGCCGGGAGGTCATCGCTCCGCCCTCCTCCTCGGTGTAGGTCACCGCCTCCGGCGGCGAGCAGACCCCGCTCAGGTTGGGGGAGCGGCCCGTGGCGTAGGACGACAGGGCGCAGCGCCCCTCCGCCATGACGCACAGCCCGCCGAACACGAAGGCCTCGGTCTCGACCTCGATCTCGCGCATCAGGGCGGCGATCTCGCCGACGCTGAGCACGCGCGGCAGCACCACCCGCCTGACCCCGTACTCGCGGGCGTAGAAGGCTATGGCCTCGGGCGAGCCGGCGGCGGCCTGCACCGACAGGTGCAGCCTCAGGTCGGGCCACGCCTTGCGCGCATGAGCCAGCACGCCGAGGTCGGCGACGATCACCGCGTCGACCCCCGCCTCCGCCGCGGCGTCGACCGACCCACGCCAGCGGTCGGCGGCGCCGGCCCGGGCGAAGGTGTTCACCGCCGTCAGCACCTTCGCCCCCCGCGCGTGGGCCCAGGCGACGCTCTCGGCCAGCTCCGCCGGCGAGAAGTTCAGGCCGGGAAAATTGCGGGCGTTGGTGTCGTCGCGCAGGCCGCAGTAGACGCTGTCCGCCCCCGCTTCGACCGCGGCTCTGAGCATGGCCGAAGAGCCGGCGGGGCAGACCAGTTCGATCGACATCTCAGGCCACTCCCGCGCGCCGGCGCAGCACGGCCAGCATCGCGCCCGCGCCCCGCGTCAGAGGCTCGCGCAGCGGCGATCGCACGCCGAGCAGGTCGGCGAGGCTTATCTCGGCGGCTTCGAGGGTGTTGTGCAGCGCCACCGTCGCATCCGTGTCGCCCTCGATGCGCACCCGGCGCGAGAAGAAGGCGGCGTCGGCGTCGGCGCTGCCGTCGAGAAGCGACAGCAGCAATACCAGCGGCCCCGTGATGCGGGCTGCGCAGGGCTCCGGATCGTCCCGGCGCACCACCCGCACCTCGCCCGCCGCCCCGTCCGGACGCAGCCGGAAGGCGACCGGGAAATCGCTCGGCGCGATGACGAAATCGGCGCGCCGGGCCTCCCCCAGCCGCTCGAACACCTCGGGCCGACGTCCCGCGACGCCACGCACCGCCGCCGTCAGGACCCGCTCCGGGGCGGCGCGGAAGGCCATCAGGACCTCGGCGGCCGTCCCGGTCGCGGCCCTTGCCGACCCGCCTCGCCATCCCGCCGCCCCCATCAGGCTGCGCCTCGCATCGCCGGGGCCGTCGCCTCTGCCTGGCGGCGGATGAAGTCGGCGATCTGCGGGAACAGCAGTTGGCGATTGGCCGGGTCCGCCCAGTAGGGGTTCATGAAGACGCAGCGAACCAGCACCAGGCCCTCGGCGTCCTTCCTCCCGCCGTAGCCGGCCAGGTGGCGGTCGATCAGCCGCGCATAACCGGCGCCCAGCGTGGTGCGCGAGGCCGACAGCTCGGCCGAGGCGTGGATGGCGTCGAACAGGGCGGCGGTTCGGGCGTTGGAGCTGGACAGGGACTCGCCGTCCCGCGCCAGCGAGAAGCAGACGATGTTGGCGTCGACCGGCTCCAGGAAGCGCACCTCGGGCACGGCCGCGGCGATCGCCCCGCGGAAGGCCCGCGCCGTCCGCACCGTCTCCGCCAGGAGGGCCCCCAGTCCGCCGGGCCCGAAGCCCAGGGTCCGCCCGGTCAGCCAGGTCGCGGCCGCGCCCGCCGCGGAGCGCGAACCCTCGAGCGTCGAGGCCCACTTGCCGTCGCCCAGCTCCGGCCGGTCCAGATAGGG
>JANJTI010000267.1 GCA_024711185.1 Brevundimonas sp.
AGTTCGGCGAAGGACTTGGAGCCTTCGCCCGGCGGAACGGTCAGAAGCCGCGCCCGCACTCCCGCCGCCTCCAGGGCGGCAAGCGCCGGCGGCCCGTGAAGCGCCGCCACCGTCTCGTCGGTGATCACCGCCGCGCGGCCCTGCGCCAGCGGTGCGATCCGGCCGCCGAGCGAGCCCAGCAGACCGCGACCGACGACCACCTCATAGGGCTGGAAGCCCGGACCGGAGACTGGAATGCGGGTGCTCACGAACGGCCCTCCGGAACGCCGTGCGCCTCCAGCGCGCGCAGAATGGCCTCGACCGCCTCGCCGTGCGCCCCGCCGGTGACGTCGACCACGAGATCGGCGTCGGCGTAGACCGGGTAGCGCGCCTCGGCCAGTTGCCTGAGCGCCGCCAACGGCTCCCGACCCCGCAGCAGCGGCCGCGTGTCGCGCCGCTGCACCCGCTGGGCGACGATCTCGAGATCGGCCCGCATCCAGACGGTCACCGCCCGCGCGCGCATCAGCTCCCGGGTTTCCGGGTTGAGCATGGCGCCGCCGCCAGTCGCGATCACCTTGCGGGGTCCCTCCAGCAGTCGCCGCATCACCCGCGCCTCGCCTGCGCGAAACTCGCTCTCCCCGTATTGCGCGAAGATGTCGGACACGGTCATCGCGGCGGCCGCCTCGATCTCGACGTCCCCGTCCGCGAACGGCAGCCGGAGCCGTCGGGCCAGCCGCCGGCCTACGGTCGTTTTGCCCACGCCCATCAGCCCGACCAGCGCTATGCTGCGCTCCTGGACGGGAATCGGTTCGAGGTCTTTCGCAGGCATGGCTCCGCCACCCTCTACACGAAGCCGCGCGACGGCAAAGCGCGGCGCGGCATGAGCACGCCGCAGATCGAGGCCTTTCTCGAGATGATGGCGGTCGAGCGCGCCGCCTCGCCCCATACCCTCGCCGCCTACAGTCGCGACCTCGCGGACGCCGAGACCGGAATATCCGGCGGCCTGATGGCCGCCGGCGACGCAGCGGTGGAGGCCTGGTACGCCGACCTCGGCGCCCGCGGCCTGTCGCCCGCCACCCAGGCCCGCCGGCGCGCGGCCGTGCGGCAGTTCTATCGGTTCGCCCTTGGCGAGGGCTGGCGGGCGGACGACCCGTCACGACGCCTCGACGCGCCGAAACTGGGTCGGTCGCTTCCAAAGTCGCTGTCACGCGAAGAGATCGAACGGCTCCTCGCCGCCGCCGCGGCCCGCGACGGCGCCGCCGGCCTCCGGCTGGTCGCCCTGGTCGAGCTGGCCTACGCCTCGGGTCTGCGCGTCTCCGAATTGCTGGCCCTCAAGGTCGAGGCGGTGCGGCGCGACCCGGCCTGGCTGATCGTGCGCGGCAAGGGCGGCAAGGAGCGGCTGGCCCCGCTGAACGCTTCCGCCCGAGAGGCGATCAAGGCCTGGCTCGCCGCCCGCGACGCGTCCCTGAAGCCCGGGACGCCCGAGAGCTCTTGGCTGTTTCCCTCCCCCGACGGTCGACGCCACCTGACGCCGCGCCGCTTCGCCCTGTTGCTCGACCAGGCCGCCGTCGAGGCCGGACTCGACCCCGCCCGGGTCAGCCCGCACGTGCTGCGCCACGCCTTCGCCACACACCTGCTCGAGGGCGGCGCCGACCTGCGCGTGGTCCAGACCCTGCTCGGCCACACGGACATCGGCACGACCCAGATCTACACCCATGTGGCCGTCGATCGCCTGACGCAGACAGTGCGGGAGAAGCATCCACTCGCCCGCGACGGCTGAACCGCCGCTTGCTCCGCGGCGTTGACCTGACTAGGTTCCGCCGCCTTCCGCTGCGCCGTCGCGGCGCGACCTGACCGGACGCCTGATGGCCACGCACTACCTGGATTTCGAGAAGCCGATCGCCGAGCTCGAGGCGAAGATCGAGGAGCTGTCGCTGCTCTCCTCGTCCGCCGGCTCCTTCGACGCCGAGATCGAAGGGCTCCGCAAGAAGGCGGAGCAACTGCGCAGGAAGACCTACGCCAGCCTCGATCCGTGGATGAAGACCCAGGTCGCCCGCCATCCGCAGCGGCCGCACTTCGTCGATTACGTCGAGGGACTGTTCACGGACTTCGTGGAGCTGAAGGGCGACCGGCAGTTCGGCGACGACCAGGCCATCCTCGGCGGTCTCGCCCGCTTCCGTGACCGGCCGGTCGTGATCATGGGCCACGAAAAGGGCCACGACACCCAGACCCGCCTGACCCACAACTTCGGCATGGCCCGACCGGAGGGATACCGCAAGGCCGTCCGCCTGATGGACATGGCCGAGCAGTACGGCCTGCCGGTGCTCAGCTTCGTCGACACCGCCGGCGCCTATCCCGGCCTCGGCGCGGAAGAGCGCGGTCAGGCCGAGGCGATCGCGCGCTCCACGGAGCGCTGCCTGACCCTCGGCGTGCCCTCGATCGCCACCATTACCGGCGAAGGCGGCTCCGGCGGCGCCATCGCCATCGCCGCGGCGGGTCGGGTGCTGATGCTGGAGCATTCGATCTACTCGGTGATCTCTCCGGAAGGCGCGGCGGGAATCCTCTGGCGCGACGGCGCCCGGGCGAGGGACGCGGCCATGGCCATGAAGATCACCGCACCCGACCTGGTCGAGCTTGGCATCGTCGACCGCATCATCCCGGAGCCGGTGGGCGGAGCTCATGCCGACCGCGCCGCCGCCGTCACGATGGTGGGCGACATACTCGCCGAGGAGCTGGAAACGCTGTCGCGGCTTTCGGCCGACGAGATCCGCAAGGCCCGCGCCGAGCGCTTCTACGCCATCGGCCGCGCCGCCTGAGGCAAGTGAGGATCAGGCTGGCTGGGCCAGCCCTCGAGCGCCGCGTGTCTGCTTGCGCCACAGCGCCGCGTATTCGCCGCCCTGGCGGGCCACCAGCTCGTGGTGTGCGCCGCGCTCGACGATGCGTCCGGCCTTGAGCACCAGGATCTGGTCGGCGTCGGCGATCGTCGACAGCCGGTGGGCGACGACAAGGGTCGTGCGTCCCGCCCGCGCCCGACGCAGGGTCTTCTGGATCGCCGCCTCGGTGCGGCTGTCCAGCGCGCTGGTCGCCTCGTCGAGGATCAGGATGCAGGGGTCGGCCAGCAGGGCGCGCGCGATGCCGACCCGCTGACGCTCGCCGCCCGACAGCTTCAGCCCCCGCTCGCCCACGATGGTATCCAGCCCCTGCGGCAGCGCCTCGATGAAGGGGGAAAGTTCGGCGGCGTCCGCTGCGGCCCGGATCGCCGCTTCATCCGCCCCGGGCCGGGCGAAACCGA
>JANJTI010000308.1 GCA_024711185.1 Brevundimonas sp.
GGCCTCGGCGCGGGCCTGCTCGCGAGCGGCGCGGCGCTCGGCCCGCTGGCGGAGGCGTTCGGCGCGGGCGGTCGCGGCGTCGACCCGGTCTGTCAGTCGCGAGCCGTCAACCGTGGCGCCGAGCGCGCCGGTGGCCTGGCCGCCGACCCGTCCGCCGAGGCCGCCCAAGCCGCCGACCTGTCCGCCAAGGGAGCCGCCAAGGGAGCCGCCAAGGCCGCCGGAGCCGCCAAGGCCGCCGGAGCCGCCGAGCACCTGGGCGTTGGCGGCGCTCGCCACGGCCATCGAGAAGGCGGCGGCGGTGATCAGCATCAAGGTCTTGCGCATCTGGTGTCTCCTGCATTGGTCGGGCGAGGAAGTCGCCCTTGCAGGGTTCAACGACGCGGCCGTGCCGATTCATCCGCGCCTGGCGAAAAGGCTCAGCGGCGTAGCGAACCGCGAGCGCCGACGGCGGCGGGCGCGACGCGCAGGTCGAGCCCGACGAGACCCCGGCCATAAACCGGATCGGGACCCGGCGGGCCTGCGTCGCGGGCTGCGGCGGCGAGGGACGCGACGGACTGTTCCCCGCCGCCGGGCCGGAGGACGAGAAGGCCGGCGACAAGCGGGGCGGCGAAGGAGGAGCCGCGAACCGAGACGTAGCCGCCGTCGCCGGCGGCGGCCATCCCGGCTCCGGGAGCGGCGAAATCGACATGGGGTCCCCGCCCCGCCTCGGGCAGGACCCGGCCTCGGGCGTCGACCGGAGCGACTCCCACCACCCCCGGGTAGGCGGCCGGATAGAGCGGCGGGGCGGCGGGGCCGTCGTTGCCCACGGCGGCGACCACCACGACTCCGCGGGCCCGGACGCGGCGCACTGCGGCCTCGACCAGGGCGTTTCGCGGGCCGACGAGGCTGACGTTGACGACCCGGACGCCGGATTCCGCCAGCCAGGCGAGGGCCTGGGCCACGGCGGTGGATGAGCCGCCCGACCGGGAACCGCCGTAGACGTCGGCGGCGAACAGCGGCGACCCGGGCGCGGCCCCGGTGAACGCCCCGGTGCGGCCGACCAGCAGGGAGGCCACCGCCGTTCCGTGCGCCGCGGGTCGGACCGGCCCTGCGAAGCCGCGCTGGACGATCGAGGCGCTGGCGAAAGCGGGGTGGCCGGCATCGACGCCGCTGTCTACGAGGCCGAGCGCCGGCCCCGTGGGACGGAGCCGGGCGGCTGCCACCGGCGGGCCGGCGGGCGCCGGGGAAGCAGCGGGTTCGATGGCCCCGGCGGGGGCATGGACGTGGTTGAAGGCGTAGTCGCCGCCCGGATCGAGGTCGCGCAGCCGGTCGAGGGCGCGCGCCAGCGGCAGGCGGCGGGGCGGCGCCAGCACGACGACCGCGAGATCCAGGCTCTCCAGCCGTTCCTCGCGCAGCACCCTGAAGCCGGCCCGTAGCGCGGCTTCGCGGCCGGCCGCGGACAGATCCACGGCGACGATCTCGCCGCGCACCACCGGCCAACCGAGGGGGTCCACCTCCAGCGCACCGCCGGAGCGGCGGACCAGGTCGCGCAGCCGGGCGGGCGCCTCGAGCGCACGCTCCGCGCGGCCGCGCAGGTCGTCCTGCAGCCGGTCGGGGTCCACGGGCAGGCGCTCAGGGAGACTGGCCGGCAGCCCGCCCGGGAGGCGCGGCGCCGCGATCTGGGCGCGCGCGGGCCCATCCGCCGCCCCGGCGAGGGCTGCGGCCAGCAGGAGCAAGATCAGCCAGCGCATCGACATCCGCGCCTCCAACGCGTGAAAACCCGAGCGGCCCCATTGGCGCGAGGGCCGCAATGGATGAAACGTCGGGGGCGGAGCGTATCATCCGCATGGACGGAGTGTGCATTTGGACGGGTTCCAGAGGGAGCTGGTGGAGCTGTTGCCCCGGCTGCGCCGGTTCGCGCGCGCGATCTGCCGCAGCGACGCCGACGCCCAGGATCTCGTCCAGGAGACGGTGGAGCGGGCGCTGGCGAAACGCGCCGGTTTCCGGCCGGGCACCCGGCTGGACAGCTGGACCTTCACCATCATGAGGCGGATTCACATCGATCACGGCCGGGCCGGGGCGCGCTGGAGCCGGGTGGTGACGCCCGCGGACGAACGCACGGCCGAGGTCGCCGACCCCGGCCAGGCCGACGAGGGCCTGCGCGCCGACGCCCTGGCCCTGCGCCGGGCCATCCACGATCTGCCTGACGAGCAGCGGCTGGCGGTGGCGCTGGTGCTCGTCGACGGCCTGTCCTACGCCGAGGCGGCGGCGGTGATGGGCGTGCCCGCCGGAACCCTGACCAGCCGTCTGGTGCGCGGCCGCCAGAGCCTGATCCGGACCCTCGCCGCCCAAGGAGTGAGCGCATGAACCGGCTCGACGACGAGACCCTGATGCGGCGGGTGGACGGGGAGCTGTCGCCCGAGCAGGCCGCTGCAGTCGACCGGGCGGCCGCGGGCGACCCGGCTGCGACGGCGCGGCTGGAGGCGCTGCGGCGACTGCGTGGCCTGGCGGGCGAGGCCTTTCCGGCGGCGGCCGACCCGCGCGACGCGGCCCTGGCGGCGCGGATCCTGGCCGGCGGACCGGCGCGGACGAGGAGCTGGTCGACCTGGCTGCGGACGGCCTTCGCGCCGCGCCTGGCTCCGGCATGGGCGACGGCGGCTGCGGCGGCCTTCGTGCTGGGGTTGGCCGTAGGCCGGTCGGGAGGTGACGGCGCAGGTTTCGCCGTGCAGGCCGACGGCGGTCTCGCCGACGCGGGGTTGGTCCGGGTGCTGGACCGCCGGCTGGCCGCGCAGGGGCCCGACGCGGCCGGCCGGGCCGTCGGCCTGAGCTTCCGCGACGCGGAAGGGCGCTGGTGCAGGACGTTCGCCGCGGCGGAGGCAAGGGTGACCGGCCTGGCCTGCCGGAAGGGCGACGGCTGGCGGCTGGAGGCCCTGGCTCCCTATGCGGTGGAGACGTCGGAGGTGCGGGTCGCCTCGGTGGAGACCCCGGCGCCGGTGCTGGCGGCTGTCGACGCCCTGATCGCCGGCGAGACGCTCGACGCGACCGCCGAAGCGCGCGCGCGCGACGCCGGCTGGCGCTGAGCCCGGAAAGGCGGGGCCAGGCCGGCCGGGCGTGAGGACGGCGACGCCACGAGGGCGGCTGCCGCTCAGACCCGATGTGGGCGGAAGATAATCGAGATCAAGGATTGGCGAGGGGCGATTTTTTCGCAGGCTGGCGCGCGTCGCATCGTTCCGCCGGAGCCTCCACCATGACCGCCGCCGCCACGCCTTTCGTCGCCGCCTTCTTCCATGGGACGCGAGCCGCGCTGGGGCAGGGAGATTTGATCGAGGCGGGACGGGCGTCGAACTACGGGGCGCGCAAGGCGGCCGGCTGGGTCTATGTCAGCGCCACCCTGGACGCCGCCGTCTGGGGCGCGGAGCTGGCGGCCGGCGACGGACCGGGCCGAATCTATGTGGTCGAACCGACCGGGGCGCTGGAGGACGATCCGAACCTGACAGACCAGCGCTTCCCGGGTAACCCTTCGCGCTCGTACCGGACCCGGGAGCCGCTCAGGGTTCTGGGGGAGGTGGTCGGCTGGACCGGACACCCGGCCGAACAGGTGGCGCAGATGCGGGCGCATGTCGCCGATCTGGCCGCGCAGGGGATCGAGGCGATCGACGACTGAGGCGTGAACGGCCGGGCCGGCGCCGGGGAACGGCAGGTGCGAGGCCTTGAACCAGGGCGGGGCGCGGTTCATGCAGGGCGGCGGAGGGACCCATGCAGCACGAACACACCGCCGACCTGCCTTACCTGCGCAAGGTGGTCGGCGCCTCGATGGCCGGGACGGTGGTCGAGTGGTACGAGTTCTTCCTCTACGGCACCGCCGCCACCCTGGTGTTCGGGCAGCTGTTCTTCCCTCAGACCGGCAACGAGCTGGACGGCATCATCGCCGCCTTCGCCACCTATGCGGTGGGCTTCATCGCCCGGCCGCTGGGCGGGGTGGTCTTCGGGCATATCGGCGACAAGGTCGGGCGCAAGTCGCTGCTGCAGTTCTCGCTGCTGCTGATCGGGGCCTCGACCTTCCTGATGGGCTGCCTGCCCAGCTTCGCCTCGATCGGCTACCTGGCTCCCATCCTGCTGGTCACGCTGCGCTTCATCCAGGGCTTCGCCCTGGGCGGCGAGTGGGGCGGGGCGGTGCTGCTGGTCACCGAGCACAGCCCCAACCGCAGCCGGGCCTTCTGGGGCAGCTTCCCGCAGGCGGCGGTGCCGGTCGGCAACCTGCTGGCCACGGTGGTGATGCTGGTGCTGTCGGCGACGCTGAGCCAGGCCGACTTCCTCGCATGGGGCTGGCGCATAGGCTTCTGGCTGTCGGTCGTGATCATCGCCATCGGCTACTACATCCGCACCCAGGTGACGGACTCGCCGATCTTCACCAAGGCGCGCGAGGAGGCCGAGCAGCGGGCCGCCGCGGGCTACGGCCTGACCGAGGTGTTCCGCCGCGAGCCGCGGGGCGTGTTCACCGCCATGGGGCTGAGGTTCGGCGAGAACATCCTCTACTACATGGTGGTCACCTTCTCGATCACCTACCTGCATCACCGCGGGGTGGACACGACGCGCATCCTGGCGCTGCTGTTCCTCGCCCATGTGCTGCACTTCGCGGTCATTCCGTTCATCGGTCGCGCCGCGGACCGGTTCGGGCGGCGGCCGGTGTATCTCGCGGGCGCGGCGTTGACCCTCGCCTGGCCCTTCGCGGCCTTTCCGCTGTTCGACACCGGGGCCACGGGAATGATCCTGACGGCGATCATGGGCGGGCTGGTCGTGCACGGGCTGATGTACGCGGCCCAGCCGGCGATCATGACCGAGATGTTCCCGACCCGGATGCGCTACTCAGGCGTGTCGTTGGGCTACCAGGTCACCGCCATCGTGGCCGGCAGCTGGGCCCCGCTGATCGGCACGGCGCTGCTGCGGCAGTATGACTCCTGGGTTCCGATCGCCTGGTACATCCTCGCGGCGGGGACGGTCAGCCTGGTCGCGGCGCTGGTCATGCGCGAGAGCAAGGGGGCCTCGCTGGCGGCGATCGACGCCGCCGACCTGCAGCGGCTGGAGGCGGGCGGCCGCTAGAGGAAGGCGCCGGCGGTGCGGACCAGCATGTAGATCGCCACGAGAAAGATCAGGCCGGCGAACAGCAGGTTGAGCGCGCCGCGGCGACGGCCGAGGCTGCGGGCGGCGCGGGTTCCGAGCAGGCCGCCGCCAAGGCCACCAACCACGAACAGGCCGGCGACGCCCCAGTTCACCAGTCCCGCGATTGCGTAGCTGGAGGCGGTCGTGACGCCGAAGCCGGCGACCGCCAGCAGGGAGGAGGCCATGGCGTTGAGGATCGGCATGCCGGTGGCGGCGATCAGTCCGGGCACGATCAGAAAGCCGCCGCCGATGCCGAAGAAGCCCGACAGCAGGCCCGTGCCGAGGCCGAAGCCGAGCAGCTTCGGCAGGTTGTCGCGGCCGAGGCGGACCCCGGCGAGGCCCTCGCCCTTGCGACTGCGCAGCATCAGGCCGGCGACGACCATCATCAACACCGCGAACAGGGCCAGCAGCTTCTCGCCGTCGACCTGGCGGCCGAACCAGGCGCCGACCAGGGCCCCGAGCACCCCGGCGACGGTGAAGACGGCGGCGCAGCGCCACTTCACCGCCCCGGCCCGGGCGTGGTGGGCCAGATTGAGCAGGGCGTTGGCGGCCACCGCCACGGCGCTGGTGCCGATGGCCATGTGGGGGTTGGTGACGCCGACGAGGTAGACGAGAAGCGGCACGGCCAGCACCGATCCTCCGCCGCCGACAAGGCCAAGCGAGAAGCCGACCAGCGAGCCGGAGCCCACGGCGAGGAGGGAAGGGAGCAGGTCCATGCCGGGCTCCGTCAGCGGCCCGACTGGACAGGCAGGCCGGCGGCGCGCCAGCCGTCGATGCCGCCCTCGAGCAGGTAGATGTCGTCGCTGGCCACGGATCCGACGAGGGTTCCGGCGTTCATGCGCGTGCGGGCCCCGCTGCGGCAGTGGAAGATCACCGGCCGGCCGGGCTCGACCTCGACGCCGCGGGCGCCCTTCGAGAGCGGAGCCGAGCGGGCGCCGGCGATGACGAGGGCGCATTCCTCGGGCTCGCGGATGTCGACGAGCACGGCGCCCTGCTCGACGAGGCGGGCGGCGTCCTTCGGTGTGATGGGTCGGGCGGTCATGGGATCTCCGGAACAGGGGAGGGGGAGGGACTTGCAGTAAATTAGGAAGTGCTAATATATTCGTCAACTGCGAACCCCTCCAGGGAGCCTCCGATGACGGCCCGACCCGAGATCCACGCGTTCTTCGACGAGCCGACCAACACGGTCAGCTACCTCGTCGCCGACCCCGCCACCCGGCAGGCGGCGGTGATCGATCCGGTGCTGGACTACGACCCCGCCACCGGCGCCTTCGACACCCGCTCGGCGGCCGCTATTCTCGCAGAGGCCGAGCGCCGGGGGCTGAAGATCGCGTGGGCGCTGGAGACCCACGTCCACGCCGACCACCTGAGCGGCGCGCCCTTCTTCAAGGCGCGCACGGGCGCCGCCATCGGCATCGGCGAACACATCCGCGACGTGCAGCGCATCTTCCGCCCCGTGTTCGGCGCCGAGGACCTGGTCGCCGACGGCGGCGACTTCGACCGGTTGTTCGCGGACGGGGAGCGCTTCGCTCTGGGGGAGCTGGAGGTGGAAGTGCTGCACACCCCGGGTCACACGCCGGCGGACGTCAGCTACCGTATTGGCGACGCGGTGTTCGTCGGCGACACCCTGTTCATGCCCGACTATGGCACGGCCCGGGCCGACTTCCCCGGCGGCGACCCCCGCCAGCTGTACCGCTCGATCCGCCGTCTGCTGGACCTGCCGCCGGAGACCCGGCTGTTCATGTGCCACGACTACAAGGCCCCGGGCCGCGATGACTACGCCTGGGAGACCACGGTGGCCGCCCAGCGCCGCGGCAGCGTGCACGTGCATGACGGGGTGACCGAGGACGATTTCGTCGCCATGCGCACGGCTCGCGACGCCGGGCTGGCGGCGCCCAGGCTGCTGCTGCCCTCGATCCAGGTGAACATGCGCGCCGGCCGCTTCC
The DNA here is from genome assembly GCA_024711185.1 of Brevundimonas sp. Classification (GTDB taxonomy): domain Bacteria; phylum Pseudomonadota; class Alphaproteobacteria; order Caulobacterales; family Caulobacteraceae; genus Brevundimonas. The sequence continues at coordinate 7,086 of JANJTI010000308.1, forward strand.
CGCCGGCCGAGGCCAACGGGGTGCGCTACCTGAAGATCCCGATGAAGGCGGCGGCGGGGACGGCGTAGGCTCAGGCCGCGTTGCGCCGCGCCTGCGTCACGCAGTAGCCGACCGTCACGGCGATGCCGAGGACGATGGCCCCGCACCCGCCCCACAGCGCCACTTCGAACGGGGCGAACACCCACAGCCCGCCGTAGACCAGTCCGCTGATCGCCTGCGACCAGCCGGCGACGCGGTTGACCCGCCGCGCGGCCGCCTGCGGGACCCAGGTCTTCGGCATGCGGTTGCCGATCCAGGCCAGCATCAACCCCGTGCCGCCCATGACGATGCGCGTCACCGTATCGCCGTCGATCCAGCCGACCTGCCGCGCCGCCGTGGCCGCCAGCGCGGCGACGATCAGGGCGCCCGCCACCACAAGGTTGGGGACCATTTCGGATCTCAGTTCGCTCATGACGTAGCCTCCTGACCGGACGACGCCGGTGGTTCCTGCTCCGGAGCGGCCGCGGCCCCCCCGAAGGAATGGACGAAGCCCAGCAGCGCCTCTTCGAGCACCGACAGCTTCAGATGGTAAATGACGCTCTTGCCGGCCTTCTCGGCATGCACCAGGCCGGCCTCCCTGAGCACCGAGAAGTGGGCCGACATGGTCGGCTTCGACACCTCGAACCGGGCCGCGAGATCGCCCGCGCTCATCGGCCCGGCGCGCAGCAGCTGCAGCACGCGGCGGCGGGTGGGGTCGGACAGGGCCTTGAAGACGGAGCTCATATAATGATGGTTAGCTAAACATCACAATGAAAGTCAAGACTGAAGGCGGTGGGGAAGCCAGCTCCGCGGGCTGCCCCGGCCGCACCCCGAAGCTCCTGGGCCGGCAGGACTACCCGGCGGCGGGAGGCGACGCCTCCGCGTGCGCTGGATCGGGGCGTCTCTCCCAAGGGGCGAGGCGGCGGTGGGTCTTGGCCGCCAGCTCGGCGGCGCGCCGGACGGCGTCCGCCAGATCGAGCGCGGCGTCCAGACGGTCCACCGGCAGACGGCCGCCCGCCGTGGCCCGGAGCAGGTCGGATTTGACGCTCTGGTACGCACCCTCGGCCGTATCGATCAGCCCGGTGCAGGCCGCCTCCAGATCCGGGGCATCGGGGTCTGGGCCTGCGAGGCTGTCCCGCAGCGCCTCCTGCAGGGACGGCCAACTGGCGGAGGTCGCCAGCACCCCGGCCGCGGGCGGGTGCAGACGCAGGCTCATTCGCTCCAGCTCCTCCAGGTGCTGGACGGCGCGGATCACATCCGGGAGGGCGTCGGTCACGGCGACCGGAACGGGGCCCACGCTCATCCGGCCGATGAAGTCGCGAATCTCCCTTCCGAGGCCGGACAGACCTGCGTGGTTCGTCGCCGCCCCGGCTCCTCGCTGCCAGCGTCGACGGACCGTCGCGAAGGCGGCTTCCCGCATGCGCGCGACCTCCAGCACGAGCCCGCGCAGGGCCAGCGCCGGAACCGAAGCGAGCGTGGGATCGAGATAGATTGGCCGGGCGAGGCTCTCCTCCGCCGAAACGAAGCGACGCTGGAGGAAGCCGATCAGACGCGCGCCTGCCGCGGCCATGACCAGCGCGCCCAACAGGTTCAGCAGGGTATGGAACACGGCGAGGACGGTCGCCGTCTGCGCCTGCGGCTCGAAGCCGTCGGTCAGCCAGGCGCTGAGCTCCAGCAGCGGCGACAGCAGCGCCAGGGCTGCGGCAGCCGCCGCCAGGTTGAAGATCACGTGAGCGCTGGCCACGCGCCGGGCCGCCGGGGTGGCGTCGAGCGCAGCCAGCACCGCTGTCGAGGTCGTTCCGATGTTCGTGCCGATCACCGCCATGGCCGCGACGGCGAGGGGCACGCCGCCGCTGGCGGCTGCGGTCAGGATGATCGCGATGGCCGCGCTGGAGGACTGCGTCAGCACCGTGACGACCACGCCGGCCGCCAGGGCGAGAGCGAGGTCGCCGAGGGTCACATCACCCGTCGTCAGAGGGCCCAGCTGCCCTGTCAGGTCCGCGAAGCCGGCCTGCAGCGCGCCGACGCCGAGAAAGAAGGTCCCGAATCCCGCCAGGGCCTGTCCAGCGCCGGAGAGGCGTGAGCGGCCGCGAAAGACCACCCGGCCGAGCATGCCTACGCCGACGAGAGGCAGGGCGAGGGCTCCCACGTCGGCCTTCACCCCCACGAGGGCCACCAGCCAGCCGGTCATGGTGGTCCCGACATTGGCCCCGACGATGAGCCACACCGCCTGGGCCAGGCTGAGAAGTCCGGCGTTGACGAAGCCGAGGGTCGCGACGGTGACGGCGCTGGACGACTGCAGGAGGGCGGTGATCAGCACCCCGGCCAGGAAACCGCGCGGCGCGGAACGGGTCCAGGACTCGAGCACCGCGCGCAGCGCGCCGCCGGCCGCGAGCTTGAGCCCCTCCGTCATCAGCCACATGCCCAGCATGAACAGGCCGACGCCGCCGAGAAGGGAGGCGAGGACGGCAAGAGTCATGGTGTTCGTTCCGATTCCCGCAGGCCCCTGAAAGGCGATGTTCTAGCAGCCGGGGTCGGAAACGCGACGCCCGCAGCCGCCGGGGCGGCCGCCGGACGGCCACGGTGGGGTCGCTTGCAGCGCTGTGGACGTCTGTCAGGAGAGGGGAGGGACGATGGTGGGTGATGTAGGGTTCGAACCTACGACCCGCTGATTAAGAGTCAGCTGCTCTACCAACTGAGCTAATCACCCGGACCGGTCGTCGTCTCGCGCGCCCGGAGGCGGCGAGGGGCGGGACATAGAGGCTCGGCCGGCGGAACGCAAGCGGCTTTTCCGTGGCCGTTCCGGTTTGCCGCGCGAGCGGCTAGGGTCGCGGAATCAGCCGCGGGAGGCGGCGGGGGACGACGACCATGGCCTTCTGGAACCGCCGGCGCTCTATCGACGCCATGAACGCGCCTCATGACGGGCCTGCGCTGAAGAAGACGCTGGGCTGGCCGCACCTGATCGCCCTGGGCGTGGGGGCGATCGTCGGCACCGGCATCTACACCCTGATCGGCGTCGGCGCGGCCAAGGCGGGACCGGCGGTGATGCTGGCCTTCGTCATCGCGGGGCTGGTGTGCGTCTTCGCGGCGCTGGCCTACGCCGAACTGGCGGCGATGATGCCGGCCTCAGGCAGCGCCTACACCTACAGCTACGTGGCACTGGGCGAATTGCTGGCCTGGGTGATCGGCTGGAGCCTGATCCTCGAATACTCGCTGGTGGTCTCGGCCGTGGCGGTCGGCTGGTCCGGCTATTTCAGCGGCTTCCTCGACAGCGTCGGCCTGGGGCTGCCGGCCTGGCTGACGACAGGCCCGTTCGGGACGGAAACGCCGGGGCTGGTCAACCTGCCGGCGGTGGCCATCGTCGGGGTGGTGGCGGGGATGCTGATGCTGGGCACTCGCGAGAGCGCCACGGTCAATGCCGTGCTGGTGGCGGTGAAGGTGCTGGCCCTGGCGGCCTTCGTGGCCATCGCCGCGCCGCACTTCGATCCCGCCAACCTGCAGCCGTTCATGCCCTTCGGCTTCGGCAAGACGCTGGACGCGCAGGGCGTCGAGGTCGGGGTGATGGCGGCGGCGGCGATCATCTTCTTCGCCTTCTACGGCTTCGACGCCGTGTCGACGGCGGCCGAGGAGACGAAGAACCCCGGGCGCGACCTGACCATCGGCATCGTCGGCTCGATGGTCGTGTGCATCATCATCTATCTGGCGGTCGCGGCCGCGGCGGTGGGGGCGATGCCGTTCGGCGAGTTCGCGGCCTCGCCCGAGCCGCTGGCGCATATCGCCCGCACCCTGGGGAGCGACACGGCGGCGACGGTGATCGCCGGCGCGGCGATCGTGGCCCTGCCGACGGTGCTTCTCGCCTTCATGTACGGCCAGAGCCGGGTGTTCTTCGTCATGGCCCGCGACGGCATGCTGCCGCGCAAGCTGGCCCGGGTCAGCGAGAAGCGCGGCTCGCCGGTGCTGATGACCGGCGTCACCGCGATCCTGATGGCCATCATCGCCGGCCTGTTCAGCCTCGGCGAGCTCGCGGCGTTGGCC
>JANJTI010000324.1 GCA_024711185.1 Brevundimonas sp.
CGGCCCAGGCGGCGTCGGCCTGCTGGATCAGGGCGCTGTCGTTGACGAGCAGGAACTGGTTACGGCCCAGGGTCTCGTTGTAGGCGCAGGCGCTGAGGGCCGTGCCGGCGGCGAGAAGGGCGGCGAGGGCGGTGCGACGCATCGGCGGATCTCCATAGAAAACGCGTGGGCTGACAACGCCCGCGGTTCGCAATGGCTCCCCCACGCGAAACGCCCCGGAGCGTGACCTCCGGGGCGTCTGCTTGGCGTATTCCGGACCGGATCAGTCGAGCCGGAAGCGGACCGTGAAGGTCACCCGGGCGCCGGTGGCGGCGCCGTCGACCTCCCGGGGGGAAACCCGGGCCCGGCGGGCGCCCGCCAGCGCCGCCTGTCCGAAGCCGGCTCCGGGGGGATCCTCCGACTCGACGCGGCAGTCGGTCATGCTGCCATTCGGCTGCACCAGACAGTTGAGGGCGACCGAGCCGCTCTCAATGCCGCGCGACTGGGCGCGCTCCGGGAACTCCACGGTCGGTTGACGCGACCAGCTGGGGTTCCGGATCACCGACGGCCGCGGCGGAGCCGGCGGAGCCGGCGGCGGCGGCGGGCCGGGGACGATCACGGGCGGACCCGTGTACTCGACCCGATCCTCCTTCTTGGTCGGCTCGATCGGCAGCGTCACCGGAGGCGGCGGCGCGTTCGGAACGGCGACCGGCGGGCGCACCTGCAGCTTGGGCGGCGGGGGCGTGTCCGGCGGAGGCGGAGGCGGCGGCGGAGGCGGAGGCGGCGGAACCGGCTCGATGATCTCCACGTCGACCGCGTCGTCCGAGTACTCCTTCATCTGGATCTCGAACCGCGCCTTCATGAAGTAGAAGGCGAGGATCGCGAAGACGATGGAGACGACCACCAGACTGGTGATCACCACACTCATCGGCACCTTGGTCTTCGGCGGATCGTAGCGGGACCGGTGATATTCAATATCAGTCATGCTTGCACCCGGTCCTACTGCGTCGAGTTGTCCTCGCCGACCAGGGCCACGGAGTAGAATCCGTTGTCCTGCAGCGAGTTCATGACCTGCATGAAGTCGCCGTAGCGAGTCTGCTGGTCGGCGCGGATGAAGATACGCTCATCCGCCGGGTTGCGACGGCCGATCTGCGTGCTCAGCTCCGTCCCGACCGCGTCGATATCGACCGGGAAGTCGCCGATGTAGGCCCGACCGTTGTCCTGGATCGACACATAGATCGGAACCGGCGGGTTCTCTTGGGGCGGAGCGACCGCACGCGGAAGTTTCACCTCAACGTTCACGCTGGCGAGCGGAGCCGCCACCATGAAGATGATGAGCAGAACCAGCATGATATCAACGAAAGGCGTGACGTTGATTTCCGAGTTCTGCTCGATGGCGTTCTTGCCGCCGCCGCCGCCTGAAATCTTGGCGGCCATCCGGGTTACGCCCCCTTGTCGAGGTTACGCGAGATCGCGTTCATCAGCTCGGCGTTGAAGCCGTCCGAACGGGTGCCGTAGGCCGCGATGCGCGTGTTGAAGTAGTTGTAGAAGATAACCGCCGGGATAGCGGCGAACAGACCGATGCCGGTGGCCAGCAGGGCCTCGGCGATGCCGGGGGCCACGACGGCCAGGTTGGTCGTGTTGGTGTTCGCGATGCCGATGAACGAGCGCATGATGCCGTACACGGTGCCGAACAGACCGATGAACGGCGCGGTCGAGCCGGTCGAAGCCAGGAACTGCTGGCCGCCCGACAGACGCTTGGCCATGCCCGACTGGACGGCGGTCACGGCGGTCTGGGCGCGGTAGAGCGCCGAGTCGCGGTGGTCGCCCGTCACGGACAGGCCCGCCTGACGCGACAGTTCGATCTCGTCGGTCGCCGCGGCGGCCATGTCGGCCAGCGGGTTGCCCTCGAACTCGTCCGAGATGGCCACGCGGCGCATGTCGGCGATGGTGCGGGCGCCGCGGAAGGTTTCGAGGAACTGGTCGGTCTTGCGGTTCAGCGCGCCGAACTCGAACAGCTTGATGAGCAGCAGGGTCCACGAGAAGACCGAGGCCAGAACCAGGCCGATCATGACGACCTTAACGACGATGTCGGCGTCCATGAACATGGTCGCGACGGTCAGTTCGCCGGCGTGCTCGCCGCCGACGCGGGCCGGTTCGCCGGCTTCGGTCGCCGGGGCCGCGGCGTCAGCCGGGGCGGCGGCCGGAGCGGCCGTGGTGGTCGTCGCGGTCGCGGCGGCCGGATCGGCCGGCGCGGCGGCGTCCTGCGCGAGGACCGGCGTACCGGCCATCAGCACGGCGGCGCCGGCCATGGCCAGGAGGAGGTTGGTCTTCTTGATTTCGAACATAGGTCGCCAGTTCCTGCTTTGGTCTGACTCGTGGAACCCTGGAGGACGGCTGCAGATGCGGCCGCCCCCCGATGAAATTTCGCCCGCTACGCCGGGGTTCGCGGAACCCCGATCTGCGGAACGCCTCCTGACGCTTCCGGTTGCCTGAAGGCCGCCGGCGCGGTGACGATGGAGCGCGGAAACGGGGTTCCCGCCCTCCTTCGGCCGCTCGCAAAGGAAAGCGGTCAAGCTCCTTTGGCGAACGCTTACCAGAGCGTCAAGTGCGCAACGGCGCTTTTCCCCCGACGGGGGAGCAAGCGCGTTCAAGGCCAAACGTTAAGGCTGAAAGCGACAATTTCATGTTGGGGCTACGCCGCTTTCCGACACGGGAAAGCGGGATGGTGCCTGGGGGCGGATTCGAACCACCGACACGCGGATTTTCAATCCGCTGCTCTACCAACTGAGCTACCCAGGCGAGCCGTCGCCTCGCGGGAGCGGCGTCTATAGGCGAGCCGTTTCCGG
>JANJTI010000348.1 GCA_024711185.1 Brevundimonas sp.
CTGATCGAGCGCAACACCACCATCCCGACCAAGAAGAGCCAGACCTTCTCCACCGCCGACGACAACCAGTCGGCCGTGACGATCCGGGTCTTCCAGGGCGAGCGCCCCATGGCCGCCGACAACAAGATGCTGGGCCAGTTCGACCTGATGGGCATTCCGCCGGCCCCGCGCGGCATGCCGCAGATCGAGGTCGCCTTCGACATCGACGCCAACGGCATCGTGCACGTGACGGCGAAGGACAAGGCCACCAACAAGGAGCAGTCGATCCGCATCCAGGCCAACGGCGGCCTGTCGGACGCCGACATCGAGAAGATGGTCAAGGAAGCCGAGGCCAACGCCGCGGCCGACAAGGCCCGCAAGGAGCTGGTCGAGGCCCAGAATTCGGCCGACGCCCTGATCCACTCGACCGAGAAGGCCCTGTCCGAGCACGGCGACAAGGTCGACGAGGCGTCGAAGACCGCCATCCAGACGGCCCTCGACGACCTGAAGTCGGCCAGGGACGGCACGGATCCGGAGGCCATCCGCGAGAAGACCAACACCCTGGCCCAAGCCTCGATGAAGCTGGGCGAGGCCATGTACGCGGCCCAGCAGGGCGCGGGCGAGGCCGGGGCGGCCGAGCAGCCGGCCGACGACGGCGTGGTCGACGCCGAGTTCGAGGAAGTCTCGGACACGGACGAAAAGAAGAGCGCCTGACGCGGGCGCAGAAGCTCAAGGCCCCGCTTGTCTTTCCGACGGGCGGGGCCTTTTCATGAAACTTGCATCGAGGGATCGGGCGCCCATGTCAGTCCGGTCGTCGCCAGAGCTTCAGACGCCCGGAACAAGGGCGCGGAGCGCGGCGGGAGAGTAAGAGGACGAACGCCGGATGGCGCGGGACTATTACGAGATTCTGGGGGTCGAGCGGACGGTCGACGCCGCCGGCCTGAAGTCGGCCTATCGCAAGCTGGCCATGCAGCACCACCCCGACCGCAACGGCGGTTGCGAGGACTCCATGGCCCGCTTCAAGGAGATCTCCGAAGCCTATTCGGTGCTGTCCGACGACCAGAAGCGCGCCGCCTACGACCGCTTCGGCCACGCCGGCGTCAACGGTGGCGGCGGCAATCCCTTCGGCGCCGGCGGCGCCGGTTTCGCCGACGTCAACGACATCTTCTCCCAGGTCTTCGGCGAGGCCTTCGGCGATGTGTTCGGCGGCCGGACCGGCCGGTCGCAGGCGGGACCGCGCCGCGGCTCCGACCTGCGTTATGATCTCGAGATCACCCTGGAGCAGGCCTACAAGGGCGCCGACGTCGAGATCGCGGTGCCCACCACCGCCGCCTGCGAGACCTGCGAGGGTTCGGGCGCCAGGCCGGGCACCAAGCCGGTCACCTGCACCACCTGCCAGGGCGCCGGACGCGTGCGCACCGCCAACGGCTTCTTCCAGGTCGAGCGCACCTGCCCCCGCTGCGGCGGCCAGGGCCAGATGATCGCCGAGCCCTGCGGGACCTGCCACGGCCACGGCCAGGTGCGGAAGAACCGCAAACTGCAGCTCAAGGTGCCGGCCGGGGTCGACGACGGCTCGCGCATCCGCCTGTCGGGCGAGGGCGACGCCGGCCAGCGCGGCGGTCCGCGCGGCGATCTCTACGTCTTCATTTCGGTGACGCCGCACGAGCTGTTCGAGCGCGACAATCTCGACCTGCTGGTCACCGTGCCGGTGCCGATGACGGTGGCGGCGCTGGGCGGCGAGATCGACGCCCCCTGCCTGGTGTCCGACGCCTGCGACGGCCGCTGCAAGCAGCCGGTGACGGTGCCGGCGGGCGCCCAGACCGGCAAGACGGTGCGCATCAAGGGCAAGGGCATGCCGCACCTGAACGGCCGCCAGCGCGGCGACCTGGTGGTCGAGCTGTTCGTCGAGACCCCGACCGACCTGACGCCGCACCAGAAGGAGCTGCTGCAGGAGCTGGCGGCCTCCCTGGGCGAGAGCCAGACGCCACGCAACACCAGCTTCGCGGGCAAGGCCAAACGCTTCTGGGCCGACATTCTCGGGGAAACGGCCCAGTGATCACGCCGGGGGGCAGGATTTGAGCGCCATCTTTCACGCCGGCATCTCCGGCGCCCGCGGCCGGATGGGCCGCGCCGTCTCCGCGGTGCTCGACGCGCGCGAGGACGTGGTCGTCGCCGCCCGCTTCGACCGCGGCGAGACGCCTGACGTGTCGCTGTGCGACGTGATCATCGACTTCTCGACCGCCGACGCGTCGGTCGAGTTGGCCCGCGCCTGCGCCGCCCGCGGCGGTCCGGCCCTGGTGATCGGCTCCACCGGCCTCTCGCCGGAACAGGAGGGCGAGATTCTCGAGGCGTCGGAGAAGATCGCCATCGTGCGCAGCGGCAACTTCTCGCTGGGCGTCAACATCCTGATCGGACTGGTCCAGCACGCCGCCCAGCGACTGGACGCCGCCGACTGGGACATCGAGATCGCCGAGGCCCACCACCGTCGCAAGGTCGACGCCCCGTCGGGCACCGCCCTGATGCTGGGGGAGGCTGCGGCCGAGGGGCGCGGCGAGGACCTCCCGGACCTGCGCGCCGCGCCGTGGGACGGCATCACCGGTCCACGACCCGAGGGAAAGATCGGCTTCTCGTCGCTCCGCGCCGGCGGCATCGTCGGCGAGCACACGGTGATGTTCGCCTCCGATGACGAGGTGCTGACCCTCAGCCACTCGGCGATCGACCGCGCCCTGTTCGCCAAGGGCGCCGTGGCCGCGGCCGCCTGGGTCCGCAGCCGCAAGCCCGGCCTCTACGACATGCAGGACGTTCTGGGCTTCCGGCAGGCCTGAATCGGCGGTCCTTGACCCTCAGCCATCGCCGCGACCCTATGTGCCGGCAGGAGGGCGGCATGCAGCGGGTTTTTCAGCGGACTCTGGCGGCGATCCTTGCGGGCGCCTGCGTCGCCGCCTCTCCACAGGAGGGTTCGAACCAGTTCGGCCGGCGGGGAGAGGAGAATGTTCGCTTCGGCGAGATCTGCCGCTCATCCACCGGAGAGCTTCCCGCGACGCTTGAGGTCTTCCGCTTTCAGCTGGAGGCCGGCGGTCGGACCTGCTTCGAGGACGGCGAGGGGATCCTCTTCGTCCCGAAGCGGCAGTCAGGGTGTCCCCGACTTGACTGGCCCGGATTCGGCGGGGCGACCGTCGTCTCCGGCGCGGTCGCGGAAGCGGAGCTACGCCGCTGTCTGGCGCTTCTAGCGCCCTCCGGGGGCTCCACCGGAGTCCTGATCTACCGTCCCACGCCCCGGGCTGTCGACTTCCCGCAGTTTGGTCTCGATCTGGGCGGCCTCGTCGCTCATGACATGTTGCCGGTGACCCACTTCGGCGCCGCCAACGGCCTTGTCTGCATGGAGGCGCCTGAGCCCAGGCGGGTCGCGGACCGCATCACTGCGGCCGGAATAGCCGGGGTAGAGGAGTTCACGATCGAGTTCGGCCGAGGGTCCTGTGCTGAACTGACCTACGAACGCACCGGACATGTCTGGCCTGCTTCCGTCCCCCGGGGGAACTAGCGCCCCGTCGAGCCGAAACCGCCGGCGCCGCGGGCCGTCTCGTCCAGGCTCCCGACCTCGACCATGGCCGCCTGTTCGTGCCGGGCGACGACCATCTGGGCGATGCGCTCGCCGCGGCGGACGACGAACGGCTCCTGACCGTGGTTGATCAGGATCACGCCCACTTCGCCGCGATAGTCGCTGTCGACGGTCCCCGGCGAGTTCAGGCAGGTGAGCCCGTGCTTGAGGGCGAGTCCCGAGCGGGGCCGCACCTGCGCCTCGAAGCCCGGCTCCAGCGCGATCCTCAGCCCGGTGGGGACCAGCGCCCGAGCTCCTGGCTGGAGCGTCAGCGGCGCCTCGTCCGGGACCGCCGCGCGCAGGTCCATGCCGGCCGAACCGGACGTCTCGTAAGCCGGAAGCGGCAGGCCTTCGGCATGCGGCAGGCGTTCGACGCGGACGGTGGTCATGGGCGGAAAGTCCTGAAGGAGCGGATGTCGCGCTTATCCCCTCTCCGGTCCCCCATTTCCACCCGCGATGTCGCGCATATCCATGGGGTCATGTCTCCCATTCGCCACTGCGCCGGAGGCGGTTCAGCGCAGCTGGTCGGCGATGCGGGCGGCCAGCTTCCGCGCCACCTCCGCCTTCGACTGGCGGGGCCAGGCTTCGGCGTCGCCGTCCCGGGTGAAGAGGGTCACGGCGTTGGCCTCGGCGCCGAACACCTCGCCCGAGACGTCGTTGCCGACGATCCAGTCGCAGCCCTTCCTCGAGAGCTTGGCGCGGGCGTTGGCCTCCAGGTCGGCGGTCTCGGCGGCGAAGCCGATCACCAGCCGCGGCCGTCGCGGCCCCGGCGCGGAAACCGCCGCGAGAATGTCCGGGTTCTCGATCAGGGCCAGCGACGGCGGGCCGCCGGGGGCCTTCTTCAGCTTGCCGGAGGCGACGCCGTCGACCCGCCAGTCAGCCACGGCGGCGCTCATCACCGCCACGTCGGCGGGCAGGGCCGCCTCCACCGCCGCCAGCATTTCGCGGGCGCTCTCGACCTGGACCCGCGCCACGCCCGGCGGCGCGGTCAGGGCCACAGGACCGGACACGAGGGTGACGCGGGCTCCCAGCTCCGCCAGCGCGGACGCCACGGCGTACCCCTGCTTGCCGCTGGAGCGGTTGGTCAGGCCGCGCACGGGGTCGATCGGTTCGAAGGTCGGACCCGCCGTGACCACGGCCGTGCGGCCCGCGAGAGGCCGGTCGTCAGAGCCGGCGAGCAGGCCTTCGATGGCCGCCAGGATCGCCGTCGGCTCGGCCATGCGGCCGGGGCCGAACTCGCCGCAGGCCATCTCGCCCTCGTCGGGGCCGACCAGCGCCGCGCCGTGGAGACCGTCGAACCCCTTGAGCCGCTGGACATTGGCCTGCACAGCCGGGTGCAGCCACATGCGCACGTTCATGGCCGGAGCCCACAACACCTGCTTGTCGGTGGCCAGCAGGGCGGTCGAGGCAAGATCGTCGGCGAGGCCGTTGGCCGCCTTTGCGATCAGGCCGGCGGTGGCGGGGGCCACGACCACCAGATCCGCCCAGCGCGACAGTTCGATATGGCCCATGGCCGTCTCGTCCTCGGGCATGAACAGCGCCTGCCGGACCGGATGCCCGGTCAGGGCCGCGAGCGACATGGGGGTGACGAACTCGGCGCCGGCGGCGGTGAGGACCGACATCACCTCCGCGCCGGCCTTTCTCAGCAGGCGCACCAGCTCCAGCGACTTGTAGGCGGCGATTCCGCCGCCGACGACGAGCAGGATCTTGCGTCCGGACAGCGAGGCCGTGGTCATCCTCTCCGTCTAGCGACGGGACTCCGGGACGTCGAGGGCGCGAGGACGGACAATGAGAACATTGCAGGAACAGTTAACCTGTGATTAACCTTTGCCGGGGTCGTCCACCAACGAGGGAGGGTGTGATGTCGTATCTGCGTACCTTCACGGCCGCGGGAGCGGCGCTTCTGGCGCTCGCCGCCTGCGACGACGGGGCCTCGGCGGTCGAGACCCGGGAGCGGCCGGCGGCCGGATCCGCGGAGGCGTCGCTCGTGTCCGCCGCCGCCCCGTCCGCGACCGCTCCGGCGACCGGGGCTCCGCCGGCCATGACCGCCAATCGTCGCGAGACCGTCGACGAGAAGATCGTCCGGCTGTTCGAGCGCAACGGCGCCGACTTCGAGGCCCGCTCGGCGGCCGAATATCTGGCCAAGGTGCGCGCCTTCACGACCCGGCCGCCGGCCGGAACCGAGCGGGTGGAGCGCGCCAATGGCGACGTCCTGCTCTACCAGGCCTCGACCAACACCTTCGCGGTGGTGGCGCGGGACGGCGCGCCGCGGACCATGTTCAAGCCGGACGAGGGGGCGGCCTACTGGGCCGAGCAGAAGGCCCGGGCGCCGGAGTTCGGCCGGCGCCGCAACGCCCCGGACTGACGTCAGACCGCGTCGTCCTCGTCGCCGTCCGCCAGTTCGCGGATCAATTCGAGGGCCAGCTTCTGCCGCCGGGTCGACAGCTGGGGCGCCAGCCGCCCGATCTCGATCGTATAGCGGGTGGCCGGGAAGTCGTGGTCGTAGGCCGCGCCGCCCTCGGCTATGCCCGCAATCTGCGTCCCCGACAGCCCCTCGAAGAAGTAGCCGATATCGACCTTGAAGAACCGCGCGATATCCCACAGCTTCGATGCGGAAATACGGTTTGCGCCCTTCTCGTACTTCTGGATTTGCTGGAAGGTCAGACCCAATGCGCGGCCGAGGTCGCTCTGGTTGTAGCCGAGCGCCAGCCGCTTCTCGCACACCCTGCGGCCCACGTGCCGGTCGACCGGGTGGGGGCCGTCCTCGCCCTTGCCTCTCGCCATCGTCACTTGCCCTTCGCGTAAGATGCCACGCCTGATCTGAAATGCGCCCGGGCGCTTCACCTGTCACCAAAAAACGCACAAACCGGCGGCAAGACCCTCTTTACGGTTGCGTACACGGTTACGCGCCTCACGCCGCGCGTGAATGAGGTAGATCAAACGTTCCCAGCGCCGGCGGAGCCGGGCCAGAGTTCGCGCGCGAGGCGAGTGATTCGCCCCGGGCGAAGAGCCAGGGCCAGTCCGCCGAGCACGGCGAGCCAGAACAGCAAATCGCCCGTCCGTCCGTAGGGCGTGACCGCCGTGGGCGCCGGCAGGCGGGCGTCGATGACGCCGCTCTCGCCCGGCTCCAACCTCTGGTCGCCGACCACCCGCCCCCAGGGATCGATCATGGCCGAAACGCCGGTCGGGGTGGACCTGACCACCGGCAGACCCGTCTCGATGGCGCGGTACCTGGCCAGATTCAGGTGCTGCAGCGGCCCCGAGGTGCGGCCGAACCAGGCGTCGTTCGAGATGTTGACGATCCAGCCGGGCCGCCCGGCGCCGCCCGGAGTGAAGCCGGGATAGAGGCTCTCGTAGCAGATCAGCGGCTGGGCCCGGGGCGCGCCCGGGATCTCGATC
>JANJTI010000358.1 GCA_024711185.1 Brevundimonas sp.
ATCCGCCGCCTGCGGGTCCGGGCCCATCGCGCCACCGGGGCCCTGTATCTGCTGGAGAAGCTGGCCGGCTACGGCATCGTCGTCAGCGGCGTGATGTTCGGCCTGTCGGCGGCGGGGCTGAACCTGTCGTCGCTGGCGGTGTTCGCCGGGGCCATCGGCATCGGTATCGGCCTCGGCCTGCAGGGCGTGGTCAAGGAGTTCGTCTCCGGCATCTTCCTGATCTTCGACCGCATGGTCGGGGTCGGGGACTATGTCGAACTCGATGGCGAGGTGCGCGGCATGGTGGCCGAGATCGGGCCGCGCGCCACCCGCATCCGCTCCAACGACAACGTCAACATCATCGTCCCCAACTCGTCCCTGATCGAGGGCCGGGTGACCAACTGGACGCTCAAGGGGGACACCCGGCGCATCCACATTCCCTTCGCCGTGGCTTACGGCGCCGACAGGGCGAAGGTGCGCGAGGCGGTGCTGGCCGCGGCCCGCGCCAGCCCCTTCACCCTGCCCGAGACCGAGGCCCGCAGGAGCCAGGTCTGGCTGGTCGGTTTCGGCGAGAGCGGTCTGGACTTCGAGTTGCTCGTCTGGCCGACCCAGGAGGCGGTCAAACGGCCGGCCGCCATGCACGCCGCCTACACCTGGGCCATCGCCGACGCGCTCGAACAGGCCGGGGTGGAGATCCCCTTCCCGCAGACCGATCTGCGCCTGCGCAGCGTGTTTGGCCGCGAGGGAGACGAGGCGCTTCGGGTCCTGGGTCTGCGGACAGCGGAGGAGGAGGGGCGGCCCCCGGCGGCCGGGACCGGAGGCGCCCCCCGCGAGGCGAGAGCGCTGCCGGTGAACGACGCCGCCGACGATCTGATGACCGCTCCCGATCCCCGCGAGGCGGAGGAGGCGGAGCCGTCGGAGTCCCGGCCGCGTCCGGCCTGATCAGGGCATCAGGGCGTTCATCTCGCTCCACGGCAGGCCGCCCTCCATCAGCGGCTCGCTGGCCCCGTCGGCGAGGAAGCTCCGCGCCAGCGACGCCACGCGGCCGTAGGCGGCGCTGGCAAGGGCCGACCCGGCGCTCAGCCGCCTCACCCCCAGCCGCTCCAGCTCCGCCCTCGCCGGCAACCCCGGCAAGGCCAGCAGGTTGACGGGCAGCGGCGTCCCCGAGACCAGCCGCGCGATCCCGGCGGGCTCTGACAGGCCGGGCGCGAAGAAGCCGTCGGCGCCGCTGCCGGCGTAGATCGCCGCCCGCCGCAGCGCCTCGTCGACCCGGGCCCCGGGCGCGCCGACGCCCCTCAGCCACACGTCGCAGCGCGCGTTGATGAACAGCTCGCGGCCCACCTTGGTCCGGATCGCCTCGATCTTGGCCGCCAGCGCGCCCGGCTCGCCGCCGCCGTCCTCGATGTTGATCCCCGCCGCCCCCGCCTCGACCAGCGCCGCCGCATGGGCCGCCACGTCGCCGGGATTGTCGGAATAGCCGCCCTCGAAGTCGACGCTGACCGGCAGCCCCTGCGCCGCCCGCACCACGTCGGCGCACATCCGCACCGCCCGCTCCACCGGCAGGACGTCGCCGTCGGGCCAGCCCAGCGACCAGGCGCAGCCGGCGCTGGTGGTGGCGATCGCCCGGGCGCCCAGCGACCGCATCACCGCCGCGCTCCCGGCGTCCCAGGCGTTGGGCAGGATCAGCAGGCCGGCGCGGTGCAGGTCGTGAAAGGCGGTGGTCATGGTCGGTCTCCCTGTCTCCGCCCCGACATGGGCGGCCGCCGTCCGGAGCGCTGGCGGTTTCCGGACCGCATCAGAGCCTCTTGCCACCCCGTTGTCAGCAGCCCGCCGCCGCCGGGCGCGTTCACTGGCGGATAGCGCCCCCGCCGCCTAGATTGCCGTTCATGAACCGTTCCTCCTCCCCGGCCGGAAAGGCCGGCGTCACGACCCCGAAGCCGAAGCACACGCCCGGTCTGCAGGAGGCGGCGGCGCCCTTCGTCCGCGACGGCTCCAGGATGCCGATGTTCGCGCCGGTCGCCGGCCCGCGCCTGACCCCGGAGGAGGCCCCCGGCGCGCCGGCCGACTGGAAGCCGCACCGCCCCGACCGCCCGGACCAGCGCAAGCGCATCCCCTTCCGCCTGGAGACGAAATACACCCCCGCCGGCGACCAGCCCGCCGCCATCGCCGAGCTCGTCGAGCAGGCCAGGCAGGGCGAGCGCGACCAGGTCCTGCTCGGCGTCACCGGCTCGGGCAAGACCTTCACCATGGCCAAGGTCATCGAGCAGACCCAGCGCCCGGCCCTGATCCTCGCCCCCAACAAGACCCTCGCCGCCCAGCTCTACAGCGAGTTCAAGGCATTCTTCCCGGACAACGCGGTCGAGTATTTCGTCTCCTACTACGACTACTACCAGCCCGAGGCCTACGTCCCGCGCACCGACACCTACATCGAGAAGGACTCCTCGATAAACGAGCAGATCGACCGCATGCGGCACTCGGCGACGCGGGCGATCCTGGAGCGGGACGACGTCATCGTCGTCGCCTCGGTCAGCTGCATCTACGCCATCGGCTCGGTCGAGACCTACACCGCCATGACCTTCACCCTGAAGGTCGGCGACCGGATCGACGAGGCCAAGCTCCGC
>JANJTI010000074.1 GCA_024711185.1 Brevundimonas sp.
CTATTGGCCCGGACGCCGAACGGTTCAAGCGTCCAACGGCTCCGGTTCCACGTCGGCGCCCCGGCAGGCGGCCGTATAGGTGTTCGCCAGCAGGCAGGCGATGGTCATCGGGCCGACCCCGCCCGGCACCGGGGTGATGCGACCGGCCGCGAGAACCGCCTCGTCGAAGGCCACATCTCCGACCACGCGGGTCTTGCCGGCGGCGGCCTTTTCGGGATCGCGCGAGGGAACGCGATTGATGCCGACGTCGATGACGGTCGCGCCGGGCTTGATCCAGTCGCCGCGCACCATCTCCGGCCGACCGACCGCGGCGACGAGGATGTCGGCGGTGCGGCACAGGGCGGGCAGGTCGCGGGTGCGCGAGTGGGCGATGGTGACGGTGCAGCTCTCGCCGAGCAGCAGCTGCGCCATCGGCTTGCCCACGATGTTGGAGCGGCCGACGACGACCGCATTGAGGCCCGTGAGGTCGCCGAGTTCGTGCTTCAACAGCATCAGGCAACCGAGCGGCGTGCACGGAACCAGTCCCGGCAATCCCACAGCCAGGCGTCCGGCGTTGACGACATGGAAACCGTCGACGTCCTTGTCCGGATCGATGGCGGCGAGCACGGCGGCGCTGTCGATATGCGCAGGCAGGGGCAGCTGGACGAGGATGCCGTGGATGCCGGAGTCGGCGTTCAGCTCGCCGATCAAGGCCAGCAGGTCGGCCTGGGAGGTGGTTTCGGGCAAACGGTGGGTGTCGGAACGCATCCCGGCCCGCTGCGTCGTCTCACCCTTGTTGCGGACGTAGATCTGACTTGCGGGATCCTCGCCGACGATAACCACCGCCAGGCCGGGTTTGACGCCATGGGTCGACTCCAGCCGGGTTGCGGCGGCGGCGACCCGCTCCACCAGGCCGGCGGCGAAGGCCTTGCCGTCGATGAGGGCGGCGCGCGCAGGGTCGGCCGTCATGGTTCGGCTCCGGTCGTCAGGAATCGTGCGGTCCCCGCGATTTACAGAGGGGCGGGTTCGGCGTCTATGATCGCCGGGCATTGAGGGGACCCGCATGCGCCGTCAGATGATCTTCGCCGCCGCCAGCTGGCTGGCGCTGTCGCTCGCGACGACCGCCGCCGGCGCGCAGGAGGCGCAACCCCTGGCCGTCGGCGCCCGGGTCGACGGGCGGATCGACGCGGCCGACACGCGGCACCCCGAGGGTTACCGGTACGACGCCTACCTCTTCGAAGCGCGGGCGGGGCAGAGGCTCGAGGCGGTGATGCGCTCCGCCGCCTTCGACGCCGCACTGGCCGTGCACGCCATCGAGGGCGACGGCGAGCCTCTGGCCTTCGACGACGACGGGCTGGGGCAGGACACCGACTCGCGCCTGCGCTTCACCGCCGAGCGCGCCGGATCCTACATTCTGCGGGCGCGAACCCTCGGAGACGCGGGCGACGGCGCCTACAGCCTGACCCTGTCCGAACGATCCCCGGCGCGGCCAGCGCCGCGTCCCTCCGGAATACGGCCCGGTCGCACGGTCCGGGGCGAACTGACCGCCCGGGATCCGGAGACGTGGGACGGTCGGCCGTACGACGCATGGAGCTTCCGGGCCGCCGAGGGCGAGCGGTTCGCAATCGCTCTCGACAGCGATTCGTTCGATCCGGTGGTGCGGGTCGGCCGGATGGACGGCGGCGGGTTCGATGAGCTGGCCCTGAATGACGACGGACCGGATGCAGGACTGAACTCCCGGCTGGTGTTCACCGCGCCCGAGGGCGGCGCCTACATCATCCGCGTGACGCCGCTGGAGGCAGGCGGCGAAGGCGCTTACAGCCTCACTCTCTCGGAGGGACCCGAGCCGCTTCCGACCCAGCCGATCGCGATCGGTGACACGGTGCAGGGCGCGCTGGCGGACGACGACGGCAAGAACGCCAACGGCGTGCCGGCCGACGCCTGGCGGTTCGAAGGGCGCGCCGGTCAGCGGGTCCGGATCGACATGACCTCGACCGACTTCGACACCTATCTGGAGCTGTTCGACGGCGCCTACAACAGTCTGGCGACCGACGACGACGGCGGACCGGAGCTCACCAACTCGAGGCTGACATTCACGCTTCCGGCGGACGGAGCCTATGTGATCGAGGCCCGCGCCTTCAGCCCCTCGACCGGGGCCTACACGCTCTCGCTCGTCGAGATCGAGCCGGAGGCGGCGCCGGCTCCCCTGGCCTTCGGGACGACCCTCGAAGGCGAGATCGGCGAGGACGACTCCCGCGATGGCGAAGGGCGGGGCTTCGACGCCTACAGCTTCTCCGGCCGCCAGGGGCAGCGCGTCCAGGCGATCATGCGCTCGGGCGACTTCGACACCGTCCTGCGGGTCGGCCGCGCCACAGGGGAGTTCACGGCGCTGGCCTCGGACGACGACGGACTGGGCGAGGGGACCGACTCCCGGCTGAACTACACCCTGCCCGAGGATGGAGATTACGTGTTGCGGGCCTCGGCCTACGGCCCCGAGGGCAAGGGCCTGTATTCGCTGGAGCTGATCGACCGCGGACCGCAGCCGCAGCCCGGCAGCCTGCTGGTCGGCGCCACGGCGCGCGGCACGCTGACGGAAGCCGACGCCACCGCGGAGGACAACAGCTTCTTCGACGCCTATCACGTGACCCTGAAGGCCGAGGAGAAGCTGACCATCATCATGGTCTCCAACGAGGTCGACAGCTTCGTCGCCGTCGGACGTCCGGCGGAGGACGGCGCGTTCGAGGTGCTCGGCAGCGACGACGACGGCCTGTCCGATACGCACTCGAAACTGGAGTGGAGCGCGCCTTCGGACGGGACCTACGAAATCCGGGCGGGGACGTTCCAGCAGGGCCAGACCGGCGCCTACGCCCTGATCGTCGAGAAGCAACCCTGAGGCTTCGCGACGCGTCCGTCCTGGGCTAAGGCTCGGTGGGGGCCTGACGCCGGAGCCGGATCGTGACCGACATCGCCGCCCGCAAGGACCAGCATCTGGACGTCATCCTGGCGGGCAAGGGGCGGCACCGGCTCGACACCGGTCTGGACGCCGTGCGGTTCGTCCACGAGGCGCTGCCCGATCTCGATCACGGCAAGATCGACCTCGGCGCCGACTTTCTCGGGCGCCGACTGAAGGCGCCGCTGCTGATCAGCGCCATGACCGGCGGTCCGGCCCGGGCCGAGGCCATCAACGCCCGGCTGGCGGAGGCCGCCCAACACCTCGGGATCGCGCTGGCCGTAGGTTCGCAGAGGGGGGCGCTGGCGAGTGAAGGCCCGACGCCGGGGCTGGACATGTCGCTGCGACTGAAAGCTCCCGACACGCCGATCCTCGCCAACATCGGCGCCGCGCAGCTGACCCGGGGCTTCGGGGTCGACGAGGCGCGGCGGGTGATCGACATGGTCGCGGCCGACGCCCTGGTGGTGCACCTGAACCCGCTGCAGGAGGCCTGCCAGCCCGAGGGCGATCGCGACTGGTGGGGTGTCGGCGCGGCGCTGGAGGCGCTGGTCCGGGCCCTGGACGCGCCGGTGGTGGTCAAGGAGACGGGAGCCGGGCTGTCGGCGGCGACGGCGCGGCGGCTGGCCGGGATGGGCGTCGCCGCGATCGACGTGGCGGGCGCGGGCGGCTCGAACTGGGGGAGCGTCGAGGGCGAGCGGGCCGAGGGCGCGACAGACAAGGCCCACGCGGCGGCGTTCGGCGACTGGGGCATTCCGACCGCCCGGGCCATAGCCGAGGCGCGCGCGGCCTGCCCGCGCACACTGATCATCGGCTCGGGCGGCATCCGCGACGGCGTCGACGCGGCGCGAGCTATCCGACTGGGGGCCGATATCGTCGGCCAGGCGGCTGGCGTCCTGGCGGCCGCGACGGACTCCACCGAGGCCGTGGTGAGCCACTTCCAGACGGTGATCCGGCAGCTCAGGACAGTCTGCTTCTGCACCGGCTCGGCCAACCTTACGGCGTTGGCAAGGGCGCCGCTTCAAGCCGGCTGAGGGCCCAGAGTCTCCGCTCCGCCGGAAAAGCGGGAAAAGCTGTCTTTTGGAGACAATGTCTCCCCTGCGGCCGTCCCGGCCATTCGGCTGGTGAAAAAGGGGGCCGCGGCCTTCCGGCGGTCGCGGCGGACTGAACCTCGTTGTCAAAGACCCGGCATGACCGGGCGAGGTCCGGACGCCGGATCCGCTCGTCGGTCGCCCCGCCATCAGGGCATGCCGATGCGTCAACTTCGGACGCACCCCCCGCGCCTCCTGTGGCCGCCGAGCCGCCCGCGAGGGGCGGGAGTCGCCGCAATGGGGTTGAATGTCCCGTAAGGGAAGGTCTCTGGAGTCTCGCTTTCAGTCAGGCCGAGGGCAGCAGGTCGCCGGCGAAGGGCCGGTAGCGGCCCGCCCGCACGCCCTGCGTCGCACGCTCGATGTCGGGCGCGAAATAGTGGTCCGAGGCGTAGGGGGCGGCGGCCTCGCGGACGATGGCCCAGACCTGCTCGAGGTCCGGGGAGGACTTCAGCGGGCGGTGGAATTCGAGGCCCTGGGCGGCAGCGAGGAGTTCGATGCCGACGACGGTCGCGGTGTTCTCCGCCATGTCCAGCAGGCGGCGCGCCCCGTGGGTGGCCATGGAGACGTGGTCCTCCTGGTTGGCGGAGGTGGGCACGGTGTCGACCACGCAGGGGTGGGCGACCATGCGGTTCTCGGCGACGAGGGCGGCGGCGGTGACCTGGGCGATCATGAAGCCGGAGTTCAGGCCGCTTTCCCGGACGAGGAAGGCGGGCAGTTCGCTCATTTTGGGGTCGACGAGGATTGAGGTGCGACGCTCGGAGATGTTGCCGATCTCGCAGAGCGCCATCGCGATCTGATCCGCTGCATAAGCAACGGGTTCCGCGTGGAAGTTGCCGCCGGAGATGACGTCGCCGTCGTCGATGAAGACCAGCGGGTTGTCAGTCACGGCGTTGGCCTCGCGCGCCAGCATGGCGGCGGCGTTGCGCAGGACGTCGAGGGTGGCGCCCATGACCTGCGGCTGGCAGCGCAGGGAGTAGGGGTCCTGCACCTTGGCGCAGTCGTGGCGGTGGCTGTCGCGGATGGCGGAGCCCTCCATGAGCGCCCGCAGCCGGGCGGCGACGTCGATCTGGCCGGGCTGGCCGCGCAGCGTGTGGATGCGCGGATCGAACGGGGCGTCGGAGCCCTTGAGCGCGTCGACCGACAGGGCCCCTGCGGCGACGGCGGCGGCGAAGCAGGCCTCGGCGGCGAACAGGCCGGCCAGCGCCAGCGCCGTCGAGCACTGGGTGCCGTTGAGCAGGGCCAGGCCCTCCTTGGGGCCCAGGGTGAGCGGCGAGCGGCCGATGCGCTCCAGCGCCGCCTCGGCCGACAGGGTCTCGCCGCCGGCGCGGGCTTCGCCGACGCCGATCAGGACGCAGCTCATGTGGGCCAGCGGCGCCAGGTCGCCCGAAGCGCCGACCGAGCCCTTGGAGGGAATGCAGGGCAGGATGTCGGCGTTGACCAAGTCGACCAGGGTCTCGAGCGTCTCGCGGCGAATGCCCGAAGCGCCCTTCGAAAGGCTGGCGATCTTCAGCACCAGCAGCAGGCGGGTGACGTTGTCGTCCAGCAGAGAGCCGACGCCGCAGGCGTGGCTGAGCACGAGGTTCTTCTGAAGGGTTTCAAGATCTTCCGGCGCGATGCTGGTGTTGGCCAGCAGGCCGAAACCGGTGTTGACGCCATAGACGGTCCGGCCCTCGGCGACGATGGCGGCGATGGTCGCCGCGCCCTTGTCGACAGCGGCCCAGGCGGCGTCGGTCAGGGATACCGTCACCGGGCCGTCGAGGATGGCGCGGAGCTGGGCGAGGGTGAGGGGGGAGTGGCCGATCTGGAGATTCGTCATGGCGAGTCCGGTATCACTGATCCCTCTCCCGGCGGGAGAGGGCTTGAGCGCACGAGAGCGAAGCGATCGTCCTTGCGCGAAAGGGTGAGGGCCGGGTGTGAAGCGGCCAAGAGCCGACCCTCACCCGACCTCGCCAGAACGACGGCTGCGCCGTCGTGCGCGGTCTCCCTCTCCCAATGGGAGAGGGTCACGCGAGCGAAGGCAGGTTGAGGCCGTGCTCGCGGGCGGCGTCCTTCGCGATCTCGTAGCCGGCGTCGGCGTGGCGCATGACGCCGGTAGCGGGGTCGTTCCACAGCACCCGCTCCAGCCGCTTCGCCGCTTCCGGCGTGCCGTCCGCGACGACGACCACGCCGGAGTGCTGGGAATAGCCCATGCCGACGCCGCCGCCGTGGTGCAGCGACACCCAGCTGGCGCCGGAGGCGGTGTTGAGCAGGGCGTTGAGCAGCGGCCAGTCGGAGACGGCGTCGGAGCCGTCCATCATGGCCTCGGTCTCGCGGTTGGGGCTGGCCACCGAACCGCTGTCGAGGTGGTCACGGCCGATGACGATGGGGCCGGACAGTTCGCCCGAGGCCACCATGTCGTTGAACATC
>JANJTI010000116.1 GCA_024711185.1 Brevundimonas sp.
GACCGGTACGCCGGAGCAGATCGCCGACGTCGCCCGCGCCTACGGCGCGCCGTACGAGAAGGTCGGCGAGGGCGAGGGCTACACCATGAACCACGGGCTGACGATCTACCTCATGGGCCCCGACGGGGCGTTCCGCGCGCCCCTGGCCCACGACCTGGGACCGGAGCGCGCGGCGCAGGTGATCGAGCGCGTGATGGCGCGCGGCTGAAGGCGCCTCGCGCCGCCCTGGCCCGCTCAGCCCTTGCGCTGAAGCGCCGCCTGCAGCTGCTGCCGCTTCAGCTCGCGCATCAGGCGGTTGGCCTGCAGTTCCGGCATCATGCCCAGCTTCAGGATCAGCGAACTCAGCACCAGCACGGCCGCGGGCAGACCCCAGTGCAGGGCCGAGAGGGCCGTCTCCGCCTCGAAGAAGCGCCACCCCGCCCACAGGCCGCTCACGAACAGCGCCGCCTGGACGATCATGATCACCTGGTTGACCCAGCCGTTGGGTCCGCCCAGCAGGCCGAACGCCTGGCTGAAGAAGCCGGGCTCGCGCAGGCCGTCGCGGAACAGGGCCTGCTCCTCGCCTTCCAGCGCCTCCTCGATCATCCGGTCGATGTCGCTCATCACGCGTCTCCTTCCAGCGCCGCGCGCAGCTTGCGGCGGGCATGCATCAGGCGGGTCTTCACCGTGCCCGCCGGCACGTTCAGGGCCGTCGCCGTGCCGGCGACGCCCAGATCCTCGAGATAGAACAGGCCGACCGCGGCCCGCTGGTCCGGCGGAAGGTCGGCGAGGGCCGCCCGCAGCCGGGCCACGGCCGGGGCGTCGGATTCGCCCGGCAGGGTCGCCGCCTCGACAGGCTCCGCCGCGGCGGCCGCCGCCAACGCTCGGTCGCGCCGCAGCCGCCCCACGCGGCGGGCGCAGCGACGGGTCACGATCTGGAAGGCCCAGGCCGGAAAGGCCCGCTCGTCCCGCAGCCCGCCGATCCCGCGGAGAATCTCGACCCAGCCCTCCTGGGCGGCCTCGCGCGCCAGATCGGCGTCGCCGATGCAGCGCCACGCGTGCGCCAGCAGCTTGCCGTGCCAGCGTCGGGCCAGCAGCTCCAGCGCGCGTCGGTCGCCGACCCGCGCCGAAGCGACGAGATACTCGTCGAGAAGCTGCTCCCGCGTCCTGATCATCGCGCCCCGTCCTGGTTGCAGGAGAGGTGGCGGGATGCGGCGATGCGGTTCAATGGGGCGCGCCGAATTTCCGGGCGGCTCCGCCGGGGCGGGTCAGATCGAATATGATCGCCGATAATCCTTTTGCAGCGCGGCGCGTTCTATGCTGCCCTGCCACATACGGCGGGGGCCGTTCCAGGACACGCATGCTTTATACGCTTCACGAGCTCGCCTACGCCTCGGCGGCTCCCTTCCGGATCGGGGCGCAGCTGGCCCGCGACTTCTGGACCCATCCCTTCAATCCGGCGGCCGAGACCGCGCTGGGTCGCACCGCCTTCGCCTCGGCCGAGCTGTTCGAGAGCGTCACGCGGCGCTACGGCAAGCCGGCGTGGGGGCTGGAGACCGTCGAGATCGACGGCCGCAAGGTGCGGACGACCGAGCAGGTCGTCTGGTCCTCTCCGTGGTGCCGGCTGGTGCGCTTCGCCCGCCATCTCGGGGACCTGAAGCGGGCCGGCAAGCCGGCCGCCGCGCCGGCCGTGCTGATCGTTGCGCCCCTGTCAGGCCACTACGCCACCCTGTTGCGCGGCACGGTCGAGACCTTCCTGCAGGATCACGATGTCTACGTCACCGACTGGGCCAACGCCCGCCAGGTGCCGATGCTGGAGGGGCGCTTCGACTTCTCCGACTACATCGATCACGTCCGCACCATGCTGGGCGTCATCGGTCCGCGGGCGCATGTGGTGGGCGTCTGCCAGCCCGGTCCGCCGGTGCTGGCCGCCTGCGCCCTGATGGCCGAGGACGGGGATCCGAACCGGCCCGCCTCGATGACCTTCATGGGCTCGCCGATCGACGCCCGGCTGTCGCCGACGGTGATCAACGGCCTGGCGGAGGAAAAGCCCTTCACCTGGTTCCGGTCGAACATGATCCACACCGTGCCCTGGCCCTATCCGGGCTTCGGCCGAAGAGTCTATCCGGGCTTCGTCCAGCTCTACAGCTTCATGTCGATGAACGAGGAGCGCCACGTCGACGCCCACCACGAGTACTTCCAGCACCTCGTCAACGGCGACGGCGACGGGGTGGAGAAGCACGAGGCCTTCTACAACGAGTACCTGTCGGTGCTGGACCTGACCGAAGAGGTCTACCTCCAGACCATCGACCTCGACTTCCAGCAGCACCTGCTGCCGCGCGGCCTGCGGGAGCACCGCGGCCGCCGCGTCGACCTGACGAAGATCACCGACATCGGCCTGATGACGGTCGAGGGCGAGAAGGACGACATTTCGGGCGTCGGCCAGACCCAGGCGGCCCACGCCCTGTGTTCGAACATCCCGGACGACCGGCGGGTGCTCTACGTCCAGCCGGACGTCGGCCACTACGGCGTCTTCAACGGCCGCCGCTTCCGCGACGAGATCTATCCCCGCACGCGCGACT
>JANJTI010000147.1 GCA_024711185.1 Brevundimonas sp.
GCTCGCCTCGGTCGCGCTCGCGGCGCCGTCACTCGCCTGGGCCCAGGAGACGCCCGCCCAGCCGCCGCAGGGCGAGCAACCGGCTCAACCGCCCGCCGACGCCCAGGATGAAGAGGACGCCGAGGACGAGGAGGCCGAAGCGGACGCTGTCGAGGAGGTGACCGTCAGCGCCAGCCGGACGGCCACGCGCGCCTCGATCGACTCGGTCAGCTACAGCCTCGCCGACGACCTCCAGGCCCAGACCGGCAGCCTCGCCGAGGCCCTGCGCAACGTGCCCTCGGTGGAAGTCGATCCCGACGGCAACGTCAGCCTGCGCGGCGACGCCAACGTCACCATCCTCGTCGACGGCCGCCCCTCGACCCAGTTCAACGGCCCCAGCCGCGGCCAGATGGTCCAGCAGATCCCGGCCAGCCAGTACGCCCGCATCGAGGTTATGACCAACCCCTCGGCGGCCTACAGCCCGGAAGGCTCGGGCGGCGTCATCAACCTGATCAGCCGCCCCAACGCCGTGCGTCCCGGGAACACGACCACCGGCTCGCTGCGCGCCAACATCGGCGACAACGGCCGCTACAACTTCGGCGGCAACATCGCCCACGTGATCGGCGGCAAGACGACGCTGACGGCCGATATCGGCGTGCGCCACGACGCCTTCATCCAGGAGATCGAGCGTCTCCGCACCCGTTTCGACGCCGGATCGGGCCGCTTCCTCGAGGCGCGCCAGTCGCAGAACATCGAGGGCGACTCCGACAACATCTTCGTGCGCTTCGCGGCCGAACATAACCTCGACGACAAGACCCAGCTGACCGCCGAGGTCCGGCACGTCGACGTCGACAACCTCGCCGACGCCATCGATGTCTACGAGGCGGACGCGGCCGGCGGCGGCCTCGCCGCGGCCTATGTCCGCAACTCGTCCGGCGGCTTCGCCGGCCAGTTCTCCGGCGGCTCCGCCCGCGTGCTGCGCCGCTTCGACGGCGCGGGCCACGAGTGGTCCAACGAGGTGCGCTTCGACCGCAACCGCTTCACCTTCGGCTTCGACACCGTCGTCGACCAGCAGATCCCCCCCTCGCCGCTGTCCTACGAGGACGTCGAGAACCGCAACCGCCAGAACCAGCTCGGCCTGACCAGCGCCTACGTCCGCCCCCTGGCCGACGGCGGTCGGCTCCGGCTGGGCTACGAGCTGCAGGCGGTCGATCTCGAGCTCGACAACTTCGTCGCCCGCGGCCCGGCTCCGGGCGCCCTGACGCCGGACCCGATCGTCTCCAACGAGTTCCACGTCGACCAGGCGGTGCACGCCCTCTACGCGACCTGGGAGAAGCCTTTCACCGAAGCCCTGTCGGCCCAGTTCGGCCTGCGGCTGGAGCAGGCGAACATCGACCTCGACCAGGTCACGACCGGAATCCGGTCGTCCAACGACTATTTCCGCGCCTATCCGACCATGCACCTCGCGTACACGATCGGCGAGGGCGAAAGCCTGCGCGCCAGCTACAGCCGGCGCATCCAGCGCCCGGGCCCGCAGGAGCTCAACCCTTTCCTGACCTACCAGGACAACCTCAACTACCGGTCGGGCAACCCGGACCTGCTGCCGCAGGAGACCGACTCCTTCGAGGTGATGTGGCAGAAGCGGGTGCAGCAGACCTTCTACCAGGCGACGCTCTACCACCGCGACACCCAGGACGCCTTCACCCCGGTCACCACCGATCTCGGCAACGGCGTCTTCCTGACCCGGCCCGAGAACCTCGGCTCCAGCCGCTCGACCGGGATCGAACTGGTCGCCAACGGCGCCCTGCACCCGACCCTGCGCTACAACGCCAGCATCAACCTCTACCGTCAGGAGATCGACGCCGCCGGGCTTCCCGGCGCGGTCGACCGCGAGGGCGAGAGCGTCTCCGGCCGCCTGACCCTCAACTGGTCGCCCACCCAGAACGACTTCCTGCAGGTCTCCGGCATCTGGGCCGGCGACCAGCTGCTGGCCCAGGGCGTGCGCGAGCAGGCCACCTTGGTCAACCTCGGCTACCGCCGCAAGCTGAACCGCGACTGGTCCTTCCAGGCCACCGTGCGCGACCTGTTCGACGAGTTCGGCTCGACCTCGACCATCGAGACCCCGACCTTCACCGACCGCACCAGCGTGCTGTTCGGCGGCCGGGCGGCCTACATCGGCCTGACCTGGAGCTTCGGCTCCGGCCAGCGGCGGCCCGAGCAGTTCGACTTCTCGGCCCCGACCACCGGCAACTGAGCCAGGGGCGGGGAGGGGCACGACGCCGCTCCCCGCCCTTGCGTGTCCTCACGGCCACACCCAGATTTGCGTCATCTCAAGGCGTCGCCGCTCGCGGGGCGCCATGACGCCAATCCGCCTGACAGGGGATGTCCGTGAACCTCGACCTCTACTCCGACCGCGCCAAACAGGCCGTCCAGTCGGCCCAGTCGCTCGCCCTGGCCCGCCGCCACCAGCAGTTCGCCCCCGAGCACGTGCTCACGGTGCGGCGGGTGGCGCGCGACGCCCCCGCCCCCACCCTCATCCGCGCCGCCGGCGCCGACGCCGGCAAGGCCGAGACCGCCGTCGAAACCGCCCTGCAGAAGCGCGCGCAGGTCACCGGCGGGTCGGGCCAGCTCTATCTCGACGGCGACACCGCCCGCGTCTTCTCGGCCGCCGAGGCCCAGGCGAAGAAGGCCGGCGACGCCTTCGTCACCACCGAACGCCTGCTGTGGGCCATTGCGAAGGAGGGCGGCGTCGCCGCCACCGTGCTGGCTTCGGTCGGCGCCACGCCGGAGAAGCTCGAGGCCGCCATCGCCGAGGTGCGCAAGGGCGCAACGGCGGATTCCGCGGGCTCCGAAGACGCCTGGGACGCGCTGAAGCGCTACGCCCGCGACCTGACCCAGGCCGCCCGCGACCAGAAGATCGATCCGGTCATCGGCCGCGACGAGGAGATCCGCCGCACCATCCAGGTGCTGGCCCGCCGCACCAAGAACAACCCCGTCCTGATCGGCGAGCCCGGCGTCGGCAAGACCGCCATCGTCGAGGGCCTGGCCCTGCGCATCGTCAACGGCGACGTGCCCGAAAGCCTCAAGGACAAGAAGGTCATGGCGCTGGACATGGGCGCCCTGATCGCCGGCGCGAAATACCGCGGCGAGTTCGAGGAGCGGCTCAAGGCCGTGCTCAACGAGGTGGCCGCGGCCGAGGGCGGCATCGTCCTGTTCATCGACGAGATGCACACCCTCGTCGGCGCCGGAAAAACGGATGGCGCCATGGACGCTTCCAACCTGCTCAAGCCGGCCCTGGCCCGCGGCGAGCTGCACTGCGTCGGCGCCACCACGCTGGACGAATACCGCAAGCACGTCGAGAAGGACGCCGCCCTCGCCCGCCGCTTCCAGCCGGTGATGGTCGAGGAGCCCTCGGTCGAGGACACCGTCTCCATCCTGCGCGGCCTCAAGGAGAAGTACGAGGTCCACCACGGCGTGCGCATCGCCGACGGCGCCATCGTCGCGGCCGCCACCCTCAGCAACCGCTACATCACCGACCGCTTCCTGCCCGACAAGGCCATCGACCTGATCGACGAGGCCGCCAGCCGGGTGCGCATGGCCGTCGACTCCAAGCCCGAGGCGCTCGACGAGATCGACCGCCGCCTCGTCCAGCTCAAGATCGAGCGCGAGGCCCTCAAGAAGGAGACCGACACCGCCTCGAAGCAGCGGCTCGAGAAGCTGGAGGACGAGATCGCCGACCTCGAGGGCGAGTCCGAGGACCTCACCGCCCGCTGGAAGGCCGAGAAGGAGAAGGTCGGGCAGGGCGCCCAGCTGCGCGAGACGCTGGACCGCCTGCGCGCCGAACTGGCCGCCGCCCAGCGCGCCGGCGACCTCGGCCGCGCCTCCGAGATCGCCTACGGCCAGATCCCCCAGATCGAGAAGCAACTCGCCGAGGCCGAGCAGAACGAGGCCGACAAGTCCGGCCCCCTGACCCCCGAGGTGGTCGACGCCGAACAGATCGCCGCCGTCGTCTCGCGCTGGACCGGCGTGCCGGTCGACAAGATGCTGGAGGGCGAGCGCGAGAAGCTGCTCAAGATGGAGGACGCCCTGGCCGGCCGCGTCGTCGGCCAGGGCGAGGCCCTCGTCGCCGTCTCCGACGCCGTGCGCCGCGCCCGCGCCGGCCTCAACGACCCCAACCGCCCGCTCGGCTCCTTCCTCTTCCTCGGCCCCACAGGCGTGGGCAAGACCGAGCTGACCAAGGCGCTGGCGGAGTTCCTGTTCGACGACGAGGCCGCCATCACCCGCCTCGACATGTCGGAATACATGGAGAAGCACTCGGTCAGCCGCCTGATCGGCGCGCCCCCCGGCTACGTCGGCTACGACGAGGGCGGCGCCCTGACGGAAGCGGTCCGTCGGCGCCCCTACCAGGTCGTGCTGTTCGACGAGGTCGAGAAGGCCCACCCCGATGTCTTCAACACCCTGCTCCAGGTGCTCGACGACGGCCGCCTCACCGACGGCCAGGGCCGCACCATCGACTTCCGCAACACCCTGATCATCATGACCTCCAACCTCGGTTCGGAGTTCCTCGCCGCGCAGGGCGAAGGCGACGACGTCGAGACGGCGCGCCCCATGGTCATGGACGCCGTCCGCGCCCACTTCCGCCCCGAGTTCCTCAACCGCATCGACGAGATCATCCTCTTCCGCCGCCTCGGCCGCGACCAGATGGCCGGCATCGTCCGCATCCAGCTGGCCCGCTTCGAAAAGCTCCTCGCCGACCGCAGGTTGACGCTGGCGCTGGACGACACGGCCGCCGCCTGGCTCGCCGACAAGGGCTACGACCCCGTCTACGGCGCCCGCCCCCTCAAGCGCGTCATCCAGAAGGAGCTGGTCGACCCGATCGCGCGGAAGCTTCTGGCCGGGGAGATCGAGGACGGGAGCGTGATCGCGGTGTCAGCCGGCGAGGGCGGGCTGGAGATCGGGAAGGCGCGGGTGCACTAACGCTTCCCTTGTCATCCCGGGCCGCGAAAGCGGACCCGCGAACGTCGGATGCGGTTTCGCCACGTCCGCGGCCCATCCCCCTCCTGCTATCGTCATCCTCCGGCGAGGCGCAGCCGAGATCGGAGGACCCAGCGGCGCGCGACAGCGCGACCCTGTCGGGAGCGCGGCTGTATCCGCCATTTCGCCGCCGCTGACGCGCCGGCGCCGCTGGGTCCTCCGGTCTGCGCCGCTTCGCGGCTTGCCGGAGGATGACGATAGCGGAGAGGGCGGAACAATGTTAGATTGCGCACGCTGGACAACCTCAAGGCTCCCCCGCCGTGCCCTCGCACCGCCGCTTCATCGCCGCCTACATCATGGCCAGCGGGCGCAACGGAACGCTCTACGTCGGCTCGACCTGCAACCTGCTCCGCCGCGTCGGCGAGCATCGCAACGGCCGCTTCGAAGGTTTCACGCGACAGTACGGCTGCACCCGGCTGATCTGGTTCGAGCGTCACCCGTG
>JANJTI010000160.1 GCA_024711185.1 Brevundimonas sp.
AGCGCTGGCGCATGACCCGCAGACGCTGCTTCATCGCAGGATCATCGATACCAACCAAGTTCTCGAGGATGGAAAACGTGAAGCGGCAGGCGAGCTGCCAGTGGCGGAGATCTTGATTGGCCTGTCGGGCCAGCAGGCTGCTCGAGAGGACGCGTTCGATCTCCGAGAAATCTGGCGCTAGCAACACGGCGTCCAAGTCGACGCTGGGGACCATCGAGGCCGCTTGCAGGTACAGACTATTCGCAGCGCTGGCGTATCGGTTACGAGTTGGTGGAGCGAGATGGCCGTTCAGCACGTCGATCCATATCGTCGAGCAGTATCGAGGTAAGCCGCGATGATCGGCACAGAATGGACCCGTGAGGGTCGCGGGAAGATCGAGATGCATCGACAAAAGGACATGCTGGTGGGTAGTCGGCGTGTCCCGTAAGGCAGAGCTTGAATCAAGCGAAAAGCGGTGGATGTGGACCGCTCAAAACCCCGCTGCTGCGCGTTTTGATAGCTGCGCAGCGGGGCTTTTCGCTCCAGGGCAAGCCAACTCTGCAACACTTTCGAACTTGAGCGGCCTTCTGATAATATCCCTTAGGCGGCTGGCCGATCTGGCGAGAAGGGCCGACGCGCCGTATCATGTTCCTCCGGACGCCAGTCACAGGAGACGCGCCATGTTGACGCTGCGACGTACAGTCCTCGCCGCCCTTCTCGCCGGAGCCGCCACCCTCGTCGGCGCGGCGGCGCCGCCTCCCGCCGAGGCCGTGGCGATCATCTACCGCGACATCGGCTTCCGGGGCCCGGCGCTTACCCTGACCGGCCCGGAACCGGATCTCGCCCTCAGATGGCCTGTCCGGTCGATCCGCGTGCAACGCGGCGTCTGGGAGCTCTGCGCCCGACCGAACTACCGCGGCCTCTGCACCCGCTATGAAGCCAGCGAACGCTCCATCCCTTCGGCCCGCGAGTACACCCAGAGCGCCCGCCCGGTCCCTGCGGACGACGCCGACTGACCTCGCTCAGATGTGCAGGACGCGCTGCCATGCGTCCAGCGAAGCCTCGTGCATGGCTTCGCTCATCGTCGGGTGCGGATAGACGATGCCGTGCATGTCCTCCTCGGTCGCCTCGAGCGTAATCGCAGTGACGAAACCCTGCACCATTTCCGTGACTTCCGCGCCGATCATGTGGGCCCCGACGAGCGCGCCGGTCTTAGCGTCGAAGATGGTCTTCACGAACCCCTCGACCTCACCGGCCGCCACGGCCTTGCCGTTCACCCGGAACGGGAAACGCCCGACCTTGATTTCGCGACCGGCAGCCTTCGCCGCCTGCTCGGTCAGGCCGACGGACGCGACCTGAGGCTGGGTGTAGGTGCAGCCGGCGATCGGCGAATGGAGGTTCGGACTGCGGAAGCCCGCGATGTGCTCGGCTGCGTGGATGCCTTCGTGGCTGGCCTTGTGCGCCAGCCAGGGCGCGCCGGCGCAGTCGCCGATGGCGTACAACCCCTTCACATTGGTCTCGCCGTGGGCGCCGGTCCTGATGTGGCCGCGGTCCATCTCGACGCCCAGGGCCTCCAGGCCGATGCCGTCGGTGTTGGCGGTGATGCCCACCGCCGAGATGCACACCTCGCCCTCGAGAGTCTCGGCCTTGCCGCCGGCCTCGATCGCGACCTGCACCCCCTGCCCCGATTTCGAGACCCTGGTCACCTTGGCGCCGGTACGGAACTTGATGCCGCGCTTCTCGAAGGCCTTCTGCGCCGCCTTCGAGACCTCCTCGTCCTCGACCGGCATGATCCGGTCGACCGCTTCCACGACCGTAACTTCCGCTCCGAGCGCCCTGTAGAAGCTGGCGAATTCCAGACCGATCGCGCCCGATCCGATGACCACGAACGACTTCGGCAGCCGCTTGGGGGCCAGGGCCTCCCGATAGGCCCAGATCCTCTCGCCGTCGGCTTCGAGGCCGATCTGCGGCAGCGCCCGCGCCCGGGCGCCGACCGCCAGCATCACCGCCCCGGCCTCCACAGTCCGGCTCCCGCCGGCGTTCAGCGCCACCACCACCCTGGGGGCGGCCGCGCCCTTCTGCAGCTTCGCCGAGCCCTCGATCACCTCGATCTTGTGCTTCTTCATCAGGAAGGCGACGCCCTTGTTCATCTGGGCGGCCACCCCGCGCGAGCGCTGGATGATGGCGTCGAAGTCGAAACCGACCTTCTCGGCCGACAGTCCATAGTCCTTCAGGTGCGAAAGGCTCTCGAACTTCTCTCCCGACTTGAGCAGCGCCTTGGTCGGGATGCAGCCCCAGTTCAGGCAGATGCCGCCGAGGTTCTCACGCTCGACGATGGCCACCTTCTGACCGAGCTGCGAGGCGCGGATGGCGGCCACGTAGCCGCCGGGACCCGAGCCGATGACGACGAGATCGAAGTCAGCCACGGAGCGCTCCTTACGCCAGCATGGTCACAGGATCTTCAATCATCGCCTTGAAGACCTGCAGGAATTTTGCGCCGACCGCGCCGTCCACGACCCGGTGATCGCAGGTCAGGGTGACCGTCATGACGGTCGCCACGGCAAGCTGGCCGTTCTTCACCACGGGACGCTGCTCGCCCGCCCCCACGCTCATGATCGCGCCCTGCGGTTCGTTGATGATCGAGGCGAAGGCCTTGATGCCGAACATGCCGAGGTTGGACACGCTGAAGGTGCCGCCCTGGAACTCCTCGGGCTTCAGCTTGCGATCGCGGGCGCGTTTGGCGAGATCCTTGGACTCTGTCGCGATTTCGCGCAGCGACTTGGTCTCGGCCTTGCGGATGATCGGCGTGATCAGGCCGCCGTCGATGGCCACCGCCATGGCCACGTCGGCGTGGTGATGCATGGCCAGCCCTTCGGGCGAATAGCTGGCGTTGGCTTCGGGCACCGCCTTCAGGGCCATGGCCGAGGCCTTCAGCACGAAGTCGTTGACCGAGACCTTGATCCCGTCCTTCTCCAGCAGGGCGTTGACCTTCGCCCGCGCCGCCAGCAGGCCGTCGATCTCGCAGTCGATGGTCAGCGGGAAGTGCGGCACGTCGCGGAAGCTGTCGGTCAGGCGCCGCGCGATGGCCTTGCGCATGCCGTCCAGCGGGACGAGGTCGTAGCTGCCGTCCGGAATGCCCATCTGGGCCAGCGACTGGACCTTGCGAGGTTCGGCGCCCGCCGGGGCGCCGACGGGGGCCGCCGCACCGCCCTTCCCGGCGGCCTCGACGTCGCGCCGCACGATGCGGCCGCGCGGGCCGGTCCCCTTGATTGATGCGAGGTCCAGACCGGCCTGCGCCGCCAGCCGGCGCGCCAGCGGCGAGGCGAACAGGCGCCCGCCATCGGTCTTGGCCGGGGCGAGGCTCGCCGAAGCGGGCTTCACGCCCTGCGGCGTCGCGACAGCCTCGCCGCTCTCGTGTCCGGCGGGAGCAGGAGCCTTCTGCGCAGCCGGCTTCTGCGGCGCGGCTTCGGCCCTGGGGGCCGGGGCGGGCGCGCCGCCCTCCCCTTTCAGCCGGGCGATCGGCGTATTGACCTTGACCGCCTCCGTCCCTTCCGGAACGAGGATCTCGGCCACCTCGCCCTCGTCGACGGCCTCGACCTCCATGGTCGCCTTGTCGGTCTCGATCTCGGCGATGACGTCGCCGGCCTTGACCGTGTCGCCGGCCTTGATGTGCCACTTGGCGAGGACCCCCTCCTCCATGGTCGGAGACAGGGCGGGCATCAGGATGTCGGTCATTGCACGCTCCCGGTCTGCTCGGCCGGCTCGGCGACGGTCCCGACGTTGTCCGCCTTGATGACCTCGCTCAGCCCCTGGAGAATTCGGTGGTAGGCCTGCGTCTCGTCATGGCCGTGGCGGACGGCGTAGCCGTAGGCCATGTGGCGGGCGGCGATGGCCAGCAGCTCGCCGAACTTCGCCGGATCGTTGAAGGCCGGCTTCACCGACATCACCGGCTCGTTCTTCGACCACCACATGCGGATGATCTCGATGGCCTCCGGATCGGCCGCGACGCTTTCCGGCGTCTTCAGCTGGTGGGCTTCGGGTTCGCTCATGCCATCACCGCCTTGACCGCCTTGACGATCTTGTCCGCGCCCGGGAGCGAAAGGGCCTCGAGATTGGCCGCATACGGCAGCGGCACGTCTTCCTGGTGCACGCGCAGCGGCGGGGCGTCGAGATAGTCGAAGGCGTGTTCGATCACCCGCGCCACCACCTCGGCGCCGACCCCCATCGGGCCCCAGCCTTCCTCGGCCGAGACCAGGCGGCTGGTCTTCTTCACGCTCTCGACGATGGTCTCGTGGTCCAGCGGACGCAGGGTGCGCAGATCGACCACCTCACACGAGATCCCCTCCTCCGCCAGCTTCTCGGCGGCCTGCAGGGCGAAGCCGACCATGCGGCTGTGGGCGGTGATGGTGACGTCGGTCCCCTCGCGGCGGACCTTGGCCTTGCC
>JANJTI010000213.1 GCA_024711185.1 Brevundimonas sp.
ACCCGGGCGCGACGCATCCTCGAGCGGACGCCGCTGATCGACGGCCACAACGACCTGCCATGGGCGCTGCGCCAGGGCCACGGCAGCGATCCGCACGCCGTCGATCTGACGACCAATCTCGAGGCCTCGACCGACCTCCACACCGACATCCCCCGCCTGCGGGCCGGCGGGGTGGGCGGCCAGTTCTGGTCGGTCTACGTCCCGGCCAGCCTCGAACCCGTCGAGGCGGCCAAGGCCACCTTCGAGCAGATCGACGTCGTGCGCCGCATGGTCGCCGCCCATCCGGAGGCGTTCGAACTGGCCACCACCGCGGCGGATGTGCAGCGCATCCATCGGCGCGGCCGCATCGCCAGCCTGATGGGCATCGAGGGCGGCTACTCGATCGACGATTCCCTCGGCCTCCTGCGTGAGTTCCACCAGGCGGGCGTGCGCTACATGACGCTGACCCATTCCACGACCACCACCTGGGCCGACAGCGCCACCGACGCGCCGAAGTGGGGCGGCCTGTCGCCCTTCGGGGAGCAGGTGGTGAAGGAGATGAACCGGCTGGGCATGATGGTCGACCTCAGCCACGTCTCCGAGGACACCATGCTGGACGCCATGCGCGTGTCCGAGGCGCCGGTGATCTTCTCCCACTCCTCGGCGCGGGCGGTGACCGGCCACCCCCGCAACGTGCCCGACAGCGTGCTTCGGATGATGCCCCAGGACGGCGGCGTGGTGATGGTCACCTTCGTCCCCGGTTTCGTGAACGAGCAGGTGCGGGCCTGGGGCGCCGCGCGCTCGGCCGAGGACGCGCGCCTGAAGTCGCTCCACCCCGGCGACCCCGGGGCGGTGACGGCCGGCCTTCAGGCCTGGGCGGCGGCGAATCCGGCGCCGAGGGCCTCGATCGACGATGTGGTCGCCCACATCCAGCACGTCCGCGATGTGGCCGGCGTCGACCACGTCGGCCTCGGCGGCGACTTCGACGGCGTCGGCAGCCTGCCCGACGGGCTTGAGGGCGTCGACGCCTATCCCCGCCTTCTCGCCGCGCTGATGGCCAATGGCTGGAGCGAAGCCGACATCCGCAAGCTGGCCGGCGAGAACGTGCTGCGCGTCATGCGGGCGGTCGAGGCGGTCGCGGCGGCGAAGGCGGCGGAGCGGCCGATCCTCGCGCGGCTGGAGGACGGCCGGCCTCCGGAATAGGATCCTGGCGCCGTCAGGACGCCGCCAGTGTCGTCCGCAGCCCCTCCCACAGGGCGATTCCGGCGCTGACCGACAGGTTCAGCGAGCGCGCCCCGGTCCGGATCGGAATCACCACCCGCGCGTCGGCTGCCGCATGCACATGCTCCGGCGCGCCGGTCGGCTCGCTGCCGAACAGCAGGACGTCGTCCGCCCGGAAGGCGAACTCCTGCAGGGGCGTGGCTCCCCTCGTGGTGAAAAGCACCAGCCGTCCCGGCCCGCGGTCGCGCTGGAAGGCGTCCCAGTCGGCGTGGCGGACGAGGTGCGACAACGGGCCGTAGTCGAGCGCCGCGCGCTTCATGGCGCGGTCGTCCAAGCGGAACCCTGTGGGCTCGATGACGTGCAGCTCCACCCCGAAACAGGCCGACAGGCGGATGCACGCCCCCACGTTCTGCGGAATGGCTGGTTGAAAAAGGGCGAGACGCATTCTAAGGCCCTCATACGCGCGGCCCGGGGGCTTGTCGCGGCTCGAAATGCGACTGTTTCTCAGGCAGCAGCGCAGCTCGCGGCTCACCGCCGCGGGGCCGGGCCGGGCGGGAGTTCGGGTCCGCAGGACCAGTCATGCCGAGATTACGCCGCGCCCCGACCGGGCGCGGCTGCGGCGTATGAGGAGCAGCACGTGGCCGAATCGGTCGTGACCGAAGGCGAGGGCGGCGACGCCACCCGCCGGGACTTCATCCACATCGCGGCCGGGGCGGCCGCCGTGGGCGCCGGGGTGATGGCCGTCTGGCCGCTCATCAACCAGATGAACCCGGCCGCCGACACCCTGGCCCTGGCGTCGATCGAGTTCGACATGACCAAGGTCCAGGAAGGCCAGCAGGTCGTGATCAAGTGGCAGGGCAAGCCGGTGTTCGTGCGCTACCGCACGCCGCGCGAGATCCAGGAAGCCGCCGCGACCCCGCTGTCGGCGCTGAAGGATCCCCAGACCGACGCCGAGCGCGTCAAGGAAGGCCACCAGCAGTATCTCGTGGTGCTGGGCAACTGCACCCACCTGGGCTGCGTGCCGACCTTCGGCACCGGCGACTACGGCGGCTGGTTCTGCCCCTGCCACGGCTCGCACTACGACACCTCGGGCCGCATCCGTAAGGGACCGGCGCCGCTCAACCTCGTGGTGCCCGACTACGAATACGTGTCCGACACCCGGATCAAGATCGGCTGAGGACGGACGAGAGACCCATGAGCGATCACGAATCCACCTACGTCCCCAAGACCGGCGTCGAGAAGTGGCTCGACAGCCGCCTGCCGATCGTCCGTTTCGGCGCCGACTACATGTCGCTGCCGACTCCGAAGAACCTCAACTACTGGTGGACCTTCGGCGGCATCCTGGCCCTCTGCCTGGCGGTCCAGATCGCCACCGGCATCGTTCTGGCCATGCACTATGTGCCGAACGTCGAGCTGGCCTTCGCCTCTGTCGAGCGCATCATGCGCGACGTCAACGGCGGCGACCTGATCCGCTACACCCACGCCAACGGCGCCTCGATGTTCTTCATCGCGGTCTACCTGCACATGCTGCGCGGGCTCTACTACGGCTCCTACAAGGCGCCGCGCGAGATGATCTGGATCGTCGGCTGCGTGATCTTCTTCCTGATGATCGCCACCGCCTTCCTCGGCTACGTGCTGCCGTGGGGCCAGATGTCCTACTGGGGCGCCGAGGTGATCACCAACCTGATCGGGGCCATCCCGGTCGTCGGCGAGCCGATCCTTATCTGGCTGCGCGGCGGTCCGGCGATCGACAACG
This sequence comes from Brevundimonas sp., assembly GCA_024711185.1. Taxonomy (GTDB): domain Bacteria; phylum Pseudomonadota; class Alphaproteobacteria; order Caulobacterales; family Caulobacteraceae; genus Brevundimonas. The sequence goes on from JANJTI010000213.1 coordinate 2,957, forward strand.
CCACGCTGAACCGCTTCTTCTCGCTGCACTACCTGCTGCCGTTCGTCATCGCCGGCTGCGTCGTGCTGCACCTCTGGGCCCTGCACCACGCCGGTCAGAACAACCCGGTCGGCATCCTGATCCCGAAGGATCGCCAGAAGAAGGACACCGTGCCCTTCCACCCGTACTTCACGGTGAAGGACGGCTTCGCGATCGTCCTGTTCCTGATCCTGTTCGCGATCTTCGTCTTCTTCATGCCCAACGCGCTGGGCCACGCCGACAACTACATCCCGGCCAACCCGCTGGTGACGCCGGCGCACATCGTGCCCGAGTGGTACATGCTGCCGTTCTACGCCATCCTGCGCGCCATCCCCGACAAGTTCGGCGGCGTGGTGGCGATGTTCGCGGCCATCGGCGTGCTGTTCGTCCTGCCGTGGCTGGACACCTCGAAGGTGCGCTCGATGCGCTACCGCCCGGCGATGCGCACCTTCTTCGTCATCTTCGTGCTGGTCGGCCTCGGCCTCGGCTGGTGCGGCGCCCAGCTGCCGGACGCGCCGGTGGTTCCCGGCATGCCCAGCTTCCAGCTCTTCGACGGCCAGCTGAACAGCTACCTATGGCTGACGCGCCTGTTCACCGCCTACTACTTCGCCTTCTTCCTGATCATCATGCCGATCGTCGGCCTGAAGGAGACGCCGTTGCCGATCCCCGCCACCATCTCCGAGCCGGTCCTGCCCGGCGGCGGCGACGCCATGACGGCCGCGGCTCCGGCCTCGGCCGAGAAGAAGGGCTGATGGCGACCATGATCCTCGAGACTTCGATGCGCTCCATGAAGAAGACCCTGGTCCTGATCGCGGCCGCCGCCGGCCTCGCGCTGGCGGCCCAGCCCGCGGCGGCGGCGGAAGGCGGCCACGGCTACGCCCTGCGCGACGGCGGCTTCTCGTTCGAAGGCCCCTTCGGCCGGTTCGACCAGGGGCAGCTGCAGCGCGGTTACAAGGTCTATCGCGAGGTCTGCGCCTCGTGCCACAGCATGGACCTGATGTACTTCCGCACCCTGGCGGAGCCGGGCGGGCCGTTCTACGACTCCCACCAGGCGAGCGCGGCCGAAAACCGCTTCGTCAAGGCGCTGGCCAAGGAAGTCCAGATCGCGGACATCGACACCGAGACCGGCGAGCCGGTCATGCGCGACGGCACGGCGGCGGACCGCTTCCCGAATCCGTATCCCAACGCCACGGCCGCGGCCGCGGCCAACGGCGGCGCGGCGCCTCCGGACCTGTCGGTCATGGCCAAGGCCCGCGGCGGCGGCGCCCGTTACATCTACTCGCTGCTGACGGGCTACGCGACGCCGCCGGCCGAGCTGCAGATCCGCCCGGGCCAGTACTACAACGCCTACATGGCCGGCGACCTGACGCCGTTCATGCCGGAGGGGTCGCACGACGTCCCTCCCGGCGGCTTCATCGCCATGCCGAACCCGCTGATGGACGGCCAGGTTACCTACGACGACGGCTCGGCCGAAACCGCCGACCAGTACGCCCGCGACGTCTCCGCCTTCATCGCCTGGGCGTCCGACCCCAAGCAGGTGCAGCGCAAGCAGTCCGGCGTCGGCACGCTGATCTTCCTGCTGCTGTTCGCCGGCCTGACCTACATGAGCTACCGCCGCATCTGGAAGGGCGTCGCGCACTAGGCCCGTCCCCCAGCTGAAGCCGACCAGCCCGCCGGAGCCCCGCTCCGGCGGGTTTTTCGTCGTCCCTCGGGAAGAACGACGTTTGCCAAACTGCGTGAAGGGCTTTATAATGTAAAGTGTCGCAGGGAGAGGTTCGTCATGAAGCGCCGTCTTCTGGTTCTGTCCGCCGCCGCCCTGTTCCTCGGCCCACCGTCTGCGAGCTTCGCCCAGGTTCCTGCACAGCCCGCCGGCACGACGGCCCAGCGAGACGCCGTCGGCGCTCTCGACTTCCTCGACGGCGAGTGGCGCGGCGAGGCGGTGATCGTCGGTCCGGCCGGGCGGGAGACTCTCGTTCAGACGGAGCGGGTCGGATCCCTGCTCGGCGGCTCGGTCAAGGTCATCGAGGGCCGGGGCTACGCCGCCGACGGCTCGACGCAGTTCAACGCGCTGGCGGTGCTCTCGTGGGACGAGCGCGAGGGCCGCTACCGCTTCCGCTCGTGGGCCAACGGCTACACCGGCGAGTACCCGTTCGAGCGGACAGCCGACGGCTTCCGCTGGTCCACCCCGGCCGGTCAGAATGCGCTGATCGAATACGTGGCCGTGGTCCGCGACGGGGTCTGGCACGAGGTTGGGACCTATGTCGCAGAGGGCCAGCCGCCCCGCCCGTTCATCGACATGCGCCTGACACGGATCGGCGACGGGACCTGGCCGGAGGGCGGGGCGGTGGCCCCACGCTGAGCCCCGGCTCCGCATCGACAGCCCCGGAGCGGCGCCCTAGGGTCCGCCCCCTGTTCAAAGGCTGAGGGTGACCTGTCCATGCGTCCGTTCGCTTCCGCCGCCGCGCTTGCGGCCGGCTTCCTGCTCGCCGCCTGCGCCACGACGCCGACGTCGGGGACCGGCGCCGCCGATTTCGACCCGGCCCGGCTGTCCGAGCATGCCCGCGTGCTGTCGGACGACAGCTTCCAGGGCCGCGGGATCGCCACGCCGGCGGAGGACATGGTGGTCCGCTACCTCAGCGAGCAGTACGCAGCCGCCGGCTTCCAGCCGGGCGGACCGAACGGCTCATGGACCCAGGACGTCACCTTGAACCGCTTCACCGCCTCGAACGTGCAGGCGCGACTGCAGGTCGGCGGCGCCGCCATCCCGCTCGATCAGGGCCGGGAAATCGTCGTCTCGACGCGTCTTCCGGGCTCCCGGGTCGACCTGCGCGACAAGCCGCTGGTCTTCGTCGGCTATGGCATCGACGCACCCGAACGTCAGTGGGACGATTTCAAGGACGTCGATGTCCGCGGGAAGGTCATCGTCGTGCTGGTCAACGACGCCGACTTCGAGGAGCCCGCGCTGAACACCTTCAACGGCCGGGCGATGACCTACTACGGGCGCTGGACCTACAAGTACGAGGAGGCGGCGCGGCAGGGCGCGGCCGGCGCCATCATCGTCCACGAAAACGCCCCGGCCTCCTACGGCTGGGCCACGGTGCAGAACAGCTGGACCGGGCCGCAGTTCGACATCGTTCGCGACAACGCCGCCGCCGAGCGGGCGCCGATGGAGGCATGGATCCAGCGCGAGGTGGCGGTGGACCTGTTCCGCCGCGCCGGTCTGGACTTCGAAGCCCTGAAGACCGCGGCCCGCCGCCGCGACTTCCGTCCGGTCGAACTGCCCGGCGCGACCTTCAGCGGCTCGTTCGACGTGGCCACCCGGCAGGTCACCACCCGCAACGTCCTCGCCCGCCTGCCGGGCACGACGCATCCGGATGAGACCATCCTCTACACCGCCCACTGGGACCACATCGGGGTCGGAGAGCCCGACGCCAACGGCGACGCCATCTTCAACGGCGCGGTTGACAACGCCACCGGCACGGCCGGCCTGCTGGAGCTGGCGCGCGTGTTCGGCGCGGGGCCCCGTCCCGAGCGCTCGATCGTGATGATCAGCTTCACCGCCGAGGAAAGTGGACTGCTCGGCTCGGAATACTACGCCGCCAATCCCGTCTGGCCGCTGGAAACCACCGTGGCCGGCTTCAACATCGACGCCATGAACGTCTACGGCCGCGTCGCCAACGTCGACGTCATTGGCTACGGCCAGTCGGACCTCGACGAGCGGGTGCAGGCGGCCGCCGAGGCGCAGGGCCGGACCATCCGGCCGGACGCCAATCCCGCCGCCGGCAGCTACTTCCGGTCCGACCACTTCCCGCTGGCCAAGCGCGGCGTGCCGATGGCCTATGTCGACGGCGGCGGCGAGTTCCTCGACGAGCCGATCGCGGCCCGCAACGCCGCCCGCGACGAGTACACCGCCCGCCGCTACCACCAGGCGGACGACGAATGGTCGCCGGAATGGGACCTGCGCGGCCAGGCCGAGGATCTGGCGCTGATCCACGGCATCGGTCTGGCCCTCGCCAACAGCCGCGACTGGCCGGGCTGGAAGCCGGGCTCGGAGTTCGGCCCCGCCCGCGCCGCGAGCGAGGCCGCCCGGCGCTGACCCGCCGCAGATGACGAAAACTTAACGGGCGGTCCCACGGGGCCGCCCTAGAGTGCTCTGTCAGGTCCGGGATGGAGTCCTTCATGTTTCGCAAGTTCACGGGCGGCGTCGCCCTCGCCGCCGTGCTTCTGGCCGCCGGCGCCGCATCGGCCCAGGACTTCTCGGCCGAGCGCATCAGCAACGATATCCGCGCCATCAGCGCCGACGCCTTCCAAGGGCGTTATCCCGGGACCGAGGGCGAGCGCATGACCCTCGAGTGGCTTCAGGCCCGGTACGAGGCCATGGGTCTCCAGCCCGGCGGCCCCGACGGCCAGTGGCTGCAACGCGTCGAACTGAAGCGCTTCACTCCGGTGGAAGGCGCGACGGCGAGCTGGACCGGGCCGGACGGCGTCGAACACCCGCTGACGGTGGGAACCGACGTCGTGGTGCGGGCGGCGACCAACGACGGCCGCGCGTCGATTCGCAACGCCGGCGTCGTCTTCGCCGGGCACGGCATCTACGCGCCCGAGCGGAACTGGGACGACTACGGCGCGGTCGACGTGCGCGGCAAGGTCGTGGTGGTGGTCGCCGGCGAGCCCGACGGCGAGCTGTTCAACGGGCCGTACGCCACCAACTACCAGTCGGCCGCCTACAAGGCCGACGAGGCCTTCCGCCGCGGCGCGGTCGGCGTCCTGACCCTCGTCCAGCAGGCGGCGGGATCGCCCCAGTGGCAGGGCCTGGTGCGGGCCAACAGCCGTACGCGGACGATGACGCCCGGCGCGGCCGACCTCGAGTTCTCCGGCGCGATCAGTCACGACACGGCCCTGGCGTGGGCGACGGCGGCCGGCCTTGACGTCAGCCAGCTGCCGAACGTCGCCGACGGCTCGTTCAAGGCCATGGCCCTCGACGGCGTCTCCCTCTCCGT